>JALOPC010000373.1 GCA_025454095.1 Syntrophales bacterium
CGAGGAGCCATGACAAAGAACGAACGGGACCGCCAGCAAGACCTTTGGGACAGGGCCTACACGGCCGAGATGGACTTCTTCGGCGGCGAACCCAGCGAGGCGGCGGAAAGGGCATCGAGCCGCTTCCAGGAAGAGGGATGCAACCTCCTGCTGGAGCTGGGCGCAGGCCAGGGGCGCGACACCCTCTACTTCGCACGGATGGGCTTTCGGGTCCATGCCCTGGACTACAGCGAGAGCGGGCTGCTGGAAATCATCGACAAAGGCGTCAACACGGACTTCGGCGAGATGATCACCCCCGTCTTCCACGACCTGCGCAAACCCCTGCCCTTCGACGACGGCTCGATCGACGGGTGCTTCTCCCACATGCTCTACTGCATGGCCTTCAGCCGGGCGGAGATCGAGTTTTTGAACCGGGAAATCCGCAGGGTCCTCAAGCCGGGGGGCCTCAACGTCTACACGGTCCGCCACAAGGGGGACGCCCATTACGGCAAGGGTGCCCACCTCGGCGAAGATCTTTACGAAATGAATGGTTTTGTCGTACACTACTTCGACAGGGCCATGGTGGATCGGCTGGCCGAAGGGTTCGACATCCTCGACGTCGAGGAACTCGAGGAGGGATCGCTCCCCCGAAAACTCTTCCAGGTCACCCTGCGAAAGAAGAAATGAGGTTGGTACGAATCTTGATAAAGAGCATGGTCATGAAAACCGCCCTGTCAGGGAAAGAAAAGCTCACCCTCCTGCTGGCCCTCGCCGGCATCGCGCTGGTGTTTGTCTATGCTTACTGCGGGGACTCCTGCTCCTACCTGCAGGGGTCGCTCTTCGGCATCGACCTGAAATACCTGGGGGTCCTCTTCATGGGAACGCTCGCCGCACTCGGTTTCTTCGGTCTCCGGGAATACAGGCTTCTTCTGCTGTCGGCCGGCGTGGGGGCGGAGGCGTACCTGATCGGGTTCCAGGTGCAGAACGACGTCCACCTTCGGGGCCGTGCTGCTGCTGCTCTTCGCCATCAACCTCGACTGGTCGAAGCGCAGGCTCGTCGGCATTTTCGCCGTCCTGGGCCTGCTCCTGTTCGCGGCCTTCTTCAACGGGTCCGTCACTCCCTCCTTCGCCGCGGAGCCGCTGAAGCCCGTCTTCGGAAACGGCCGGATCCACGTGCGGCTCTACAGCGACTACTTCTGCGGCCCCTGTTCGAAGCTCGACCCGGAAATCGCCAGGCCCATCTCGGATCTCGTGAAAAAAAACGCGATCCGGGTGACGTTCGTCGACACGCCGGTGCACCAGCACACCACCCTCTACGCCCGCTATTTCCTCTACGCCCTCAATGAACGGAAAGACATCGACCACGCCAACAGGGTGCGCCATGCACTCTTTCAGGCGGCCGCGCTGAACATCACGGACCGCGAGAAACTCGAGGAGCACCTGAAGAAGAGCGGCATCAAGTTCAAGGTCTACGACCCGACCCCGACGTTCAGCTTCCTGACGGGCTGTCTCACCGAAGACAAGGTCAGCTCGACGCCCACCGCCGTGATTCTCGACAGCGGCAGGAAGCAGGTTGTCAAAGGGCCCGCCAACATCGCCAGGGCGATCGGGGAGCTGAAATAGGGCTCAGGGGACAGGGCCCGGGGCAAGAAAGGGCAGGAAATCCCCATCCGCTTCCGAGAGACAAGACAGAGAAAATCGAAAAGCCCGTGACCGAAGCGGTCACGGGCTTTTTTATTCGCCCGACAGCCTCCCCGGTTCAGGAGCGGTTGACCGGGTTCAGTCGCCGGAGGATCTCCAACGCCAGTTTGTCGGTGATCCCCGGAACTTCCCGCAACTCGTCCGGTCCGGCCTTGCGCAGCGCGTCGATGTCGCCGAAATGGCGCAACAGGGCCTTCTTCTTCGCCGCCCCCACGCCGGGAACGTCGTCGAGCAGGGAACGGGTGTCCCTCTTCTCCATTCTCCGCCGGTGGTGCGTGACGGCAAAGCGGTGGGCCTCGTCGCGGATGCGCTGCAGGAAAAACAGGGCGGCGGGATATTTGGCGATGTAGACGGGGTCCTTGCGCCCTGCCAGGTAGACGTGGTCCTGCTCCTTCAGCGAGGGCCGTCGTCGCGCGCCTTCCGGGACCTCGCCCGGCGCCGAGCCCTTTGCCAGGCCGATCACGTCGAGGTTCCCGATCCCCAGCTCCCGCAGGACCTTGACAGCCATGCCGACCTGCCCCCGCCCGCCGTCCACCATGATCAGGTCGGGAAGGTTCTCCCGGTTCTCGAACCGCCGCCGGAGAACCTCGTGCATGCTGGCGTAGTCGTCCGGTCCCTCGACACCCCGGACATGGTAGAGCCGATAACCGGACTTGTCCGGCTTGCCGTCCGTAAAGGCGACAATCGACCCCACGGGCAACTCGCCGCCGAGATTCGAGATGTCGACGCACTCGATGCGGCTGGGCAGCCTGTGCAGGTGCAGCTTGTCCCGCAGCAGGGCCATGGCCGCCTCCTCGTCCATGCGGACGGCCCGCTCGGCCTTGAATGAATCCTCGGCGTTCTGCCGGGCGATCCCGACGAGGTCCCTCCTCGGCCCTCGTTGCGGGACGAGGAGATCGACCCTCTTCCCCCGTTTCTCCGTGAGCCACTCGGCCAGGAGCTTCGCATCCTCGATGTCCGCGGGAATGACGACCTCCGCGGG
>JALOPC010000004.1 GCA_025454095.1 Syntrophales bacterium
CGCCGCGTGTCCTCGCAGGCGATGAGGTCGACCTCCTTCAGGACGCGCAGGGCGCGCAGCGTGATGTCCTCCAGGTTCCCGATGGGGGTGGAGACGAGAAACAGTGTCCCTTTCTTCGTTTGTCTGTCGCTCATGTCAGGCTCTGGGGTCTAGGGTTTCGGGTATAGGGTATAGGGGAGGTACTAAGATTATTTTATATAAACGGAGTTTTCTTCCTTCCCGAGACCCTATCCCCGATACCCGATACCCTGCTTTTTTAGATTTCCGCGGCGTCGAAAGCGTTCCTGTAGAGGGTTACCGTTTCGCTTGCCCCGTCGAGGCTGACGGCGGCCACGTCGAACCGCGCCGGCTCCCCGAGCCACCCCTTCGGCGGCCACGTCGAACCGCGCCGGCTCCCCGAGCCACCCCTTGGATTTCAGATAGCAAAGGGCGATCGCCGTCATCCGGCGCCGCTTCTGCGGCCCGACGGCCTCCTGAGGCAGCCCGAAACGCTCGGAGGAGCGCGCTTTCACCTCGACGAAGACGACGGTCCGCCCTTCCCGGGCGATGATGTCCATCTCGCCGAGCCGGCATCGGTAGTTTCGTTCGAGGATACGGTAGCCCTGCCCCTGCAGGAAGTCGCAGGCCTTCTCCTCGCCGCGGGCCCCCTTATTTTGCTTCGCCCTGGTCAAGCGTCTCCCGCACCCCCTTGAAGCTGCGCCGGTGGAGCTTGCAGGGGCCGTGGCAGCGGATCGCCTCCAGGTGTTCCCGCGTGCCATACCCCTTGTTCGCGATGAAGTTGTACTGGGGAAACTGGTGATGGTAGATTTCCATGATCCGGTCCCGGGACACCTTGGCGATGACCGAGGCGCAGGCAATGCAGCGGCTCAGGCTGTCGCCCCGGATGACCGTTTCCTGCGTGATGGGGAGGCTGAGGCGCTGGGCGCGCGCGCCGTCGATGAGAAGGTAGTCCGCAGCCGGAGAGAGCTGCTGGACGGCATCCTTCATGGCGAGACGGGTCGCCTGGAAGATGTTGATCCGGTCGATGACGGAGGGCTCGACGACGCCGAGGCCCCAGCTCAGCGCCCCGTTGAGGATGATGTCGTAAAACCGCTGCCGCTTCTTTTCCGTGAGCTGCTTCGAGTCCCGGAGGCCGTCGAGACGAAAATCGGCAGGGAGAACAACAGCCGCGGCCACCACGGGTCCGGCCAGCGGCCCCCTTCCCGCTTCATCGACACCGGCAATGACGCGATACCCCCGCTTGTGCGCGCTCGTTTCGAAGCTGTCCATCCATCGAGGTCCCGTTTCCGCAAAGAGCGTCTCGCCCCGCTTTCCCGACCCATGCCAGCTTCAGGAACACGATTGCGAAGATGGGAAGTGAGGAAGAGCGGAAAAGATGTTCCGCTCTTCGCGGGCTCGACACCGGTCTGAACGGAAGCCCGCTCGACGAAGCGCGCCTCCGTCACATGCTCTGGATCAGTGCCTGTCGAGTTCCTTGATCTTCGTCTCTTTGCCCTTGCGCCCTCTGAGGTAGAAGAGCTTCGCGCGCCGCACCTTGCCGCGGGTCACGACCTGCACCCGGTCGATCACGGGGGAGTGGCTCGGGAAGGTCCTCTCGACGCCTACGCCGTAGGAAATCTTGCGGACGGTGAAGTGGGCCCGGCTGTTCCCGCGGGTCTTCTTGATCACGACGCCCTCGAACACCTGGATTCTCTCCTTGGAACCTTCGACGATCTTCACGAAGACCTTGACGGTGTCGCCGGGACGAAAGTCGGGGATGTCCCCCCGCATCTGCTCCTTCTCGATGAAATCAATCTTATCCATGACAGCAAAACCTCCTGAGTATATGCCTCATTCGTCTCTCGTTCAGCGCTTCACCGTTTGCGGAAAGCCTGAACGAAATGATCGACCCTTCTTATTCTCGACTTCTCGAGTTCACAACGTCTCAACTTCGATTACCGACAAGCCTGTCCAGCGTGACGGCGACGGCCGATCGGACCGAGAGGTGGTTGTACGGGCCGGGACCCGCGAGGGGCTCCAGCCGGTAATGGCTTCGTTCGATGACCTCGCCTGCCAAGCCCCACCCGGTGCCGAACAGCAGGACATGCGCGCTCTCCCCGGCTTTCAGCAGATCCCGCATCCGCCCGTGGCTCGTGGAGGGACCCTCCAGGCGGGCCCCCGTGGCAACGGTCATCACGGGGCGTGATTCCTGTCTCGCGATCGCTCCGACCGCATCCTCGAGGGTGCCGGCAACCTCGACAGCCTCCAGGGCCTCGCGCCTCGAGGGGTTCAGGACCCCGCCCGCTCCCCGGGTCCAGTGCCCGATGATCGCGTTCACCAGATCGGCCTGCTCGGCGATCGGGGTCACGATGAAAGAACGCCGAACCCCGTAGGTCCGAGCCGCCCGCGCGATGTCGTGGATGTCGGCGTTCGTCACGGCGCTGGTGATCACGCGCCGCTGCCGGTCCAGCACGGGGTAGTGCAAAAGGGCGATATAGAGTCGGCCCGACATCGCAACCCGATAAAAAAATCTCTGCCTGCAAACGTTCCGTTCGCGCAGAGTGCATGACGCCGGAAACGCGTCAGGATTCCTTTTTCAGTTCCTCCAGGATCCTGCGATCCTGCTCCGTGAGCGACGCCCCGGCCAGCAGCTCCGGCCTTCGCAGCAGGGTGCGTCTCAGCGCCTCGCGGCGCCTCCACGTCTCGATCTCCCGGTGATGCCCGGACAGGAGCACTTCCGGGACCTTCCAGCCCCTGAATTCCTCCGGCCTCGTGTACTGGGGACTCTCGAGGAGGCCCGTGGCGAAGGATTCGTGGCGGGCCGACTCCTCGTTGCCGAGCACGCCGGGGATGAGCCTGGCCACGGCGTCGACGACTGTCATGGCCGCCGCTTCGCCGCCCGTGAGGATGTAATCGCCGATGGAGAGTTCCCGGTCCGCCAGGTTCTCCCTCACCCGCTCGTCAACGCCCTCGTAGTGTCCGCAGATCAGGACGATCCTGCCCGCCCGCGCCAGTTCCCCGGCAATCGCCTGGTTGAAGGTCTCGCCCTGCGGCGTCAGGAGAATCCGCAGGCACTCGCCCGGGTTGGCCCCGATGGCCTCGAGGACCCTGGCGATGGGTTCCACCTTCATGACCATGCCGGCCCCGCCGCCGTAAGGGTAATCGTCCGTCATCCGGTGCTTGTCCGTGGCCCCGTCGCGGATGTTGTGGGCCTCGATCCGGATGAGACCCTTGTCCCGTGCCTTTTTCAGCAGGCTGCACCCGAAAAAGGACTCGAACATCTCCGGAAAGATGGACAGGATGTCAAAGCGCGTCATCGCCCGCCTCCAGTCCCTTGAGCAACCGGACGACCACCCTGCCCGCCCCCATGTCCACGGAACGGATTACCTCGGCGATGGCCGGCAGCAGGATCTCCTTCGCCCCGGCCCTGCAGACGACCACGTCGTTGCTGCCCGTCGGGAAGATGCTCACGATGACCCCGAGGGGGTTCCCCTCTTCCGTCTCGACGCGCAGGCCGATGAGATCCTCCCAGTAGTACTCGCCCTCCTGGAGCGGTTCCAGGCTCGCATACGGGACGGACACCGTGAGCCCCCGAAGCCCGTCGGCCGCCGTGCGGTCCTCGACCCCCCCGAGCTTGAGGGAGAAGTGGGCCCGCCCTTCGGGGCGCGCGTTTTCGATGGGGTATCGCTTCGCCGAGTCGCTGCTTCGGCCGATCCAGGCCTCCGTCAGCGACGGCAGCAACCGGTCCGATTCAAGATAGGAAAGAACTTTCACACGGCCCGCAAGACCGTGGGATCTGACGATCCGTCCGATTTCGACCCATCGCATCGGCAACCGCTACTCGATGATCTCGAGAACGGTGCGCTTGTGCACCTTGGCCGACGCGGCGCTCAGGATTGTCCGCATGGCCTTCGCGGTCTTGCCTTGCTTGCCGATGACCTTCCCCAGATCTTCCTTCGACACTCTCAACTCAATGACAGACGTCTGCTCTCCCTGCACCTCGGAGACCTCGACCTTGTCCGGGTTGTCCACCAACGCCTGGGCGATGTACTTGATCAAGTCTTTCATCGTCACGACCTCCAGGGATTTTCTGGATGTTACGCTCCTGGTTCACCCCATTTGAATCGAGAGTCCAACGAAGACGGCGGTTCAGGCGACCTTGGTCTTGTCCTTTGCGATCGTGATCCCTTTTTTCCCAAGCAGCTGGGAGACGGTCAATGTCGGCTCGGCTCCCTTGGAGAGCCACTCCCGCACCCGGTCCTCCTTGACCGTGATCTCGGCCGGATTCTTCTTCGGGTCGTAGTTGCCGACGATTTCAATGAATTTCCCGTCCCTCGGCGACACCGAATCGGCTACGACGATCCGGTAGTAGGGCTTTTTCCGGGTTCCCATCCGCGTCAATCTCATCTTAACAGCCATTCCGTTACCCCATACCCTCCTGATGTGTTGAGCGAAAAAAAGTAGGTTAAATTAGCATAAACAGACGGTTTTTTGAATCTTTTTTTTAGCCGGCCCGGTCAGTGCCGGAAAAGCCCCCGCCGCAGGGCGTCCTTGCCCCCGGGGCCCATCATCTTTTTCATCATTTTTCGCATCTCCACGTAATTCTTCAGGAGGCGGTTCACGTCCTGCACCGACGTGCCGCTCCCGCGGGCGATGCGCTTGCGCCGGGAGCCGTCGATGATCTGGTAGTTCGCCCGCTCGCGCTTCGTCATGGAATCGATGATGGCCATCGTCCGGACGAGTTCCTTTTCGTCGGGGTCGACGTCCTTCAGGGCCTTGAGCTTTCCCAGGCCGGGGATCATGCCGAGCATGTCCTTCAGGGATCCCATTTTTCGCATCTTCTGCAGCTGATCCCGGAAGTCTTCCAGCGTGAAGGCGTCCTTGCGAATCTTCTTTTGGAGCTCCTGCGCCTCCTTGACGTCGATCGTGGCCTGGGCCTTCTCGACCAGGGTCAGGATGTCCCCCATGCCGAGGATGCGGGAGGCCATCCGCTCGGGGTGAAAGACCTCCAGGGCATCGGTTTTCTCGCCGACGCCCACGAACTTGATGGGCTTGCCCGTCACCGCCCGCAGCGAGAGCGCCGCGCCGCCCCGTGCATCGCCGTCCATCTTGGTGAGGATCACGCCGTCGATGGCGAGCGCCTCGTTGAATTTCTGCGCGACCTGGACGGCGTCCTGTCCCGTCATCGCATCGGCCACCAGCAGGATCTCCGAGGGGTTGATCTCGCCCTTGATCCGCTGGAGCTCGTCCATCATGGCCTCGTCGACGTGGAGGCGTCCTGCCGTGTCGAGGATCAGGACGTCGTATCCCTGGCTTTCCGCCTCCGCCATGGCCCTGCGGGCGATCTCGAGGGGGTCCCGCGTGTCGGCGGGCTGCAGCACGCCGGCCCCCAGGGACTCGCCGAGAACCCGCAGTTGATCGATGGCCGCCGGCCTGTAGACGTCCGTGGACACGAGTGCCGTCCGCCGCCCCTGCTCCATGGTGAGCCGGGCCAGCTTGGCCGCCGACGTCGTCTTGCCGCAGCCCTGGAGCCCGACCAGCATGACCGGGTTCGGGAAACGGCTGGAGAGCTTGAGCCACTGGCTGCCGGCGCCGCCCATGAGCTCCACGAGGCGGTCGTGGACGATCTTGACGACCTGCTGGCCGGGCGTGAGGCTTTCGAGGACTTCCTGCCCCACGGCCTTCGCACGGACATCCTCGACGAAATCCTTGACGACGCGGAAGTTCACGTCGGCCTCGAGAAGGGCCATCCGGATCTCTTTCAGGGAGTCCTTGACGTTCTCCTCGTCGAGCCTGCCGCGGCTCTTGAGCTTCTTGAAGATGCCGTCGAGTTTTTCGGTCAGGTTCTCAAACATACAGGTCTATTCGGTCTGTTTCGTTGGGAAAGGGTATCGGGGTTCGGGATGGAAGCAGATTTCGTTTATTAAACTATTTGTTCGACCCTTTAGACCCTATACCCCTCTTTCAGCTGCCTGCGGGCAGGATCATGCACTGCATCCCCTTCACTTTCGCCTGCAGCCCGTCTACCACCTTCTGGGCCTGCTCCCTCGTTTCGAACCCCTTCAGCTTGACCCGGTACCAGCGGCCGCGGTCGCTGAGTTCGGCCGAATCGATATAGGGCGCGTATCCCATGCTGTTGAGCTTGTCGCGCAGCTCTTCCGCTTTTTTTCTCTCCTGCAGGGATGCCACCTGGATGACGAACTTCCCTGCCGCGGGTGCGGCGGCCTGCTCCTTGACGGGCGCGGCCTCCTCCTTCTTCGCCTTGGGCTGCGTCGCATCGGCCGCGCCGGTTCCCTTGCCCTTCGTCAGCGTGTCGAAGAAGGTCAGTTTGAAATCGCCCTTGTCGGCGCCGCCCGCTTTCCTCCCCTCTTCGCCGGGGCCTTTTTCGGCCTCGCTCCCTTCGGCCGGGGTCGAACGCCCCACCTTCTGTTTCAGGATACCGGTAATGCCCTGGTCGGCCTGGTCGGGGTTGCCTTCCATGTTGACGCCCAGCATGACGCCCGTCACGAAGGCCAGAAAGATCAGGAAGGAGATGCCGATGACGAAGAGCACCAGCCCCATCTTTCCCAGGCGGAATTCGAACTCTTTCATCCGTTGCGGTCGCATGACCCCTCCGGGGCTTACATCTTCTCCGGAGCGCTGACGCCGAGGACACCCAGGGCGTTGCGCAGGACCTGCCCGATCGTACTCACGAGAAAGAGCCTTGCCCGGCTCAGGGCCGCATCGTCGGTGATAACCCGGTTCTTGTTGTAGTAGCTGTGGAAGATCCCTGCCAGCTCGTTCAGGAAAAACGTCACCCGGTGCGGCTCGAGGGCCTTCGCGGCCCCCTCGATGACTTCGGGGTAGCGGATGACGGCCTTGATGAGCTGGATCTCCTCGGGGAGCTTCAGCAGATTGATCTCGGCATTCTCCCCGCTTGGGACGTCCATCCCCCGCTCCGCGGCCATCCGGGTAATGCTCGAGATCCGGGCATGGGCATACTGGACGTAGTAGACGGGGTTCTCGTTGGACTGCCGCTTGGCCAGTTCGAGGTCGAAGTCGAGCTGGCTGTCGGAGCGGCGCATCAGGAAATTGTACCGGGCGGCGTCCTTGCCGACTTCGTCGATCACCTGCCGCAGCGTCACGTACTCCCCCGCCCGGGTGGACATGGCCACGGGCTTCCCGTCGCGAAGCAGGCTCACGAGCTGAACGAGGATGATGCGCAGGGCTTCCCGGTTGCCTCCCAGGGCTTCGATGCTCGCCTTGAGCCTCGGGATGTAGCCGTGATGGTCGGCGCCCCACACGTCAATGACCGTGTCGAACCCGCGGTCGAACTTGTTTTTGTGATAGGCGATGTCCGCCGCGAAATAGGTGGGCGTCCCCGTGTCCCGGATAACCACCCGGTCCTTTTCGTCGCCGAAGGCGGTCGAGCGGAACCAGAGCGTGTCCCCTTCCTTGTAGACATGCCCCTTTTCCTGCAGCTCGCCCAGGAGTTTCATGACGCCGTCGTTTTCGTAGAGCTTGCCCTCGCTGAAGTAGCAGTCGAACAGGACACCGAAGGCCGCCAGGTCGTCCTTGATCCCCTGCATGATGGAGCCGGCGGCATAGGCCGTGAAAAACGGCAGGATTTCGTCCTCGGGTTTCCCGAGGTAGCGCTCCCCGTCCCGGGAGAGGATCTCACGCGCCAGTTCGGCAATGTAGTCGCCCTGGTAGTGATCAGACGGAAAGTCGATCGCCTCGCCAAGCGCCTCGCGGTAGCGCAGGTACACCGAGCGGCCGAGGGTTCGCATCTGGTTGCCCACGTCGTTGATGTAGTATTCCTTGACGACGTCGTGACCGCTCGCCCTCAGGATGTTGGCGATGACGTCGCCCGTCACGGCCCCCCGCGCATGGCCGATGTGCAGAGGCCCCGTGGGGTTTGCGCTCACGAACTCGACCTGGACCTTCCGGCCCGTGCCGATCGCCAGCGTGCCGTAGCGTTCCTGGAGGCGCTCGATTTCCAGGAGCAGCCCGCGCCAGCGCTCCTCCCGGACGAAGAAGTTGATGAAGCCCGGACCCGCGATCTCCACCCTGCTCAGCAGGCCGCCGTCATCCTTCAGCTTCGCGACGATCGCCTGAGCGATCGCGCGGGGGTTCTTCCGGGCCTGGGAGGCGATCACCATGGCCACGTTCGAGGCGTAGTCCCCGTGGGTCTCGTCCCGAGTCACTTCCAGTTCGATGAAGGGGAGGCTCTTCACCTCGAACAGGCCTTCGGCGCGGCACAGCGCCGTCGACTCTTCCAGCAGCTTGATGATTTTCTCTTTCATGGTTCGAACACGCTCTCGACGACTATAATAAAAAAAAGGCCCGGCGGCCAATTCTTTTATCGACGTTTCCCCCCGCGGAGGGAGTTGTTTTCCCCTGTCGGAAACCGCGGCCACACTAACCGCTCAAGGGCATAAAGTCAAGCGATTTTCAAGAGAAGAGCCGGCTTGCGGGAACAAGGATGCGGGCACCCGCAACGGCAGGAAGCGAGGAAGTGAGGAAGATCAGAAGAGCGGCATGGACTGAGGGCCGCGCTCTCCTCTTTCCGCTCTTCCTAACTTCCGCTCTTCCGATCTTCGCGATCGCAGCGCCCGCAGACAGCCGTCAACCGGATCGCAGGATGCGTAACGGTCAACGGCTCACCGGTAGCCCTCAGCCGCCACCGGCCCGTACCCCAGGCCCACATCAACGGCCACGCTCGTCCGGTAGGCGTCGTTTCGCCCCGTGATCGTCGTGTCGTATCGCAGGAGCACCCACGGGGTGGAACCCATCTCGTACCCTGCGGGTCCGCTGATCTGCAGCGGGCCCACAGCCGGAGGCACGGGTTGCGTGATGCTCACGCGGCCCCGGGGCTCGAGCCCCCCGGCCAATTCCGTCAGCGGGCGGTTCGTCTTCACCACGGCCCCGGGGTTGGCGGGGTCGAAATGGATCAGCAGCCAGTGGGTCGCGGCCTCGGCGGCGCTCATCGCTTTCTTTTCGCCGACGACCCTCGTGCTGATGCGCAGGTCCTCCGTCGCCAGGTTGAGCGCGACGATCCCCACGGCCAGAAGGACGAGGTTCGCCAGGATAGCCGCGATCAGGGCAAAGCCGCTTTCTTTCGAGCGTTTCATCTCCTCTGCTCCCCGTTTCAGAATTGAACCCCGTGGTTCTTCGGGACAACGCTGGTCGAAAAGGCGATCCGCCGGGGCTCTCCCGTGCGCGGGTCGGCGTCGGCCGACTCGACGACGAGGACAATCTCGATGCGCCGGATCCGCCGGATCTCTGCGGGCAGGTTGACAATCTCGGCACCCGTGCCGTCGTAGTAGCGAAACAGGGGGGTTGCGCCGTTGACCACCCGCAGGGTCCGCACGGCCGTGTTCGAGGGAATGGGACCCAGGAACGGCTGCGCACCCGACGAGGTACGGTTGCCTGCCGTACAGCGGACCGTCTCCCGCGTGATCCTCTGCGACAGGCGATCATAGGCATAGCGGATAATCTCGTTGGGCGAGCTTCCGCAGAGACCGTCGGGGTCCAGGTCCATCTCGATTGTCAGGGCCGAGGCCGTGGCCTCCTGGATGCCCCGCCGGCCCGGATCGGCGGCCGCATCGCAGCGATGCGGGTCGACCCACAGACCTGTCGCGTACAGGGGGTTGTACGAGGCCATGCGGATCTCGGCGCCCATGATCTCCAGAGCGATCCGGGCATCCTGGCCCGTCGTGACCCTGCGCTCGATCCCCGCGGACGAACGCTGCCCCGCCACCACGGCGGAGAGGACCGCCGTGAGGATGACGAGTCCCACGGCAACGGCCATGACGAGTTCGACAAGCGTGAACCCCTGTTCCGTCACGATTTTGTTTGTTCTCAACAAGTCCCCTCCTCCTCTCCCTGTGCCCTGTGCCCTATCGGATGCGTGCGTCGCGCCACTGCAGCAGGTGTGTTCGGTTGCCGGGCCACCGCAGCGCGGGGTTGCCCCTCCACGGCGCACCGGAGGTGCCGGCCCCGCCGCTGACCCACCCGAACAGGCCACCCGTACCCGGCTCCACCCCCGCGGAGATGAGCGGCTCCGACGCGATTCCCCTGCCCAGGGCCATGCTGCGATGCCCTCCCGTGAAGGTCGCGGCCCCGTCGAGGTAGGAGATGCCGTAGAGCCGCGCAAGGCCTGTCTGCTCGCAGGGGTCACCCGTACCGCTTTCCGGCGTGTACGTCGTGAAATACACCACCCCGCCGAACACGGTCGGAGCCGCCAGAAGCTTCTCCCCCGTCCCGCCGAACAGCATGAACCAGCCGTCCTTTGTGTCGAGTTCGGTGAAATGCTGCGCGGCGCCGCTGATGTTCTGCAGGTTCGCAACCGTCCGCGGCGCTGACGCCCCGACGTCCCGCACGCCGAAGAACCCGTCCCTCCCTGTCCCCCGGGCAACGGGTTCGAACCGGTCGCCGGTGCCCCAGTAGACCCAGAGGCTCCCCGCGTCGTCCTTCGCCGCGGCGGGTGCGAAATAGACCGGTCCCGTCATGCCGTCGCGCCGGAAGAACAGGGACCCCTTCCAGTCGGCCGTCGCGCAGCCGTCCCCGTCGGAAGCCCTGCAGAACGTGAAGCGCCAGATGTTCCCTCCCAGGTCCCCGATGTAGGCTCTGTCGGCAAACCCGTCCCTGTCCGAGTCGATCACGGCCGCCGTCGCCGGCAGGGGTTCGCCCATGAGGCCTCCTCCCGGGGAGTTCCGGGTGAAGGCCCAGAGGACGCTCCCCGTCGCGAGGTCGACGGCGAAAAAGCCCCTTCCCCGCGCTTCGCAGTCGGCGGCCCCGGCGCAGGGGGAGAGCCTGTGCCCGCCGCCGATGAAGCCGACCCACTTCTCGTCCGCCCCGATCCGGACCCTGCGGATCACCATGCGGCTCCAGGGGTCCCCCAGGTAAGGCGCCTGGGAGGCCGTGGGACGGATCCTCCAGCCGGCCCGCGGGTTGAGCGTGTCGGTGATGTCCAGGGCGTGGTAGCCGCAATAGAAGGGGAACTCCCCGGTCGGGAGGTAATGGCTGCTGAAGCCGGCGTCGCAGGACGCCGAAGCGCTCCAGAGGGTTCCCTCTCCCCCGCGCCCCAGCCCGACGACCAGCATCGTCTTCCAGTCGCCCGGGGACTTCACCGTTCCGTCGCCCGCCCCCGTCCACACGTCCGCTACGGTGATCGGCCCGTCGACATAGAACCGGTGCGTCCGGTTCGCCGGGTGCGACCGGTGGGCGATCTCCTTGAGCCCGGGGAGAAGATTCGGGGGGATGAAGCTCCAGGCCTCGGCGAGGTCCGAGGTCCGGAAGGCGTGCAGCTGGCCGTCGTTGGCGCCGGCCACGATCACCCGCCTGCCGTTGTTCGAGGTGCGCTGGTTTGCGGCGCGGTAGGGTTCGAAGGCTCTGCCCCTGTCCCGGGGGTCGCTGAAGTACGCCGAGGGCGTGCCCACCGTGACGGGGTTCGAGTGAAAGATGTCGCCCAGCTTCCAGACATTCCCGCGGGCATCCCGGTCCGGGTTGAAGGCCGCATCCCCGCGGATGTAGCCCACCACGTCGTCCCGTCGCTGCGTGTCACTCACCCCGATATCCTCGGGCGACAGGGTCTCCGCGACAAAGGGGATCAGGGTGCCCCCCTTCAGGGTCAGGATCTTCCGGTCGCCCGCCGCCGTGGCCTGAAGCGCCGTGCCCGCATCGGCGAGGACGCCGCCGACGGATTCGTCCGACAGGATCGCGTACTTCTTGAGCGAGCCCCGCCAGAAGGGGTCCGCGAGGGAGGGCTGGAACGAGGCCGCGAACAGGTGGTTGTACTCCGCGGTCCTCGCCGTGGCCACCGACGGTGCGCTGAAGGAGTACGCGGCGTCGCGGATCGCGGTCACGGCCGTTCGCAGGGCCGCCTCGAGTTCCCCGGCGTTGGCGGTGATGAATGCGTACCCGGCCAGTTCGAGCGTCCCGGGGTCGTTGGAAACGGCGAAGCAGAGATCGCTCGACCCGCTGCAGGCACCCGTCGTCGCCGATCCGGCGCAGGGATCGGCCGAGATCGCGCCGATGTCCAGGGCCTGCGGGCTGCCCCTCCGGGCGGCGAAGGGGTTCTCCGTCCCCCCGTAGTAGGCCATCCAGTTGAGCGTGTTCTGGAGGTACGCGGGCATCCGGTCGCCCAGGCCGATCACGAAGACCCGGTAGCCCGCGTCGTACAGGGCTTTGACCTTCGCCACCGAGGCGCGCCGGCGCTTGTACTGGTCGCGCTGGGTTCCGGAGCCCGTGCCGCCGCAGTACAGCGTGTCCTGCCCGTCGGTGAGGAGGATGACGAACTTCATCCGGCAGCCCCGGTAGGCATCCGTCTGCCTGTGGCCGTCGAGGTAGGGCTTCACGGCCTCCATGCAGGCGGCCAGGCTCGTGCTGCCGTAGACGCGCTGCCGCTCCAGGGCCCTGTCGGTCCAGAAGAGAATCGAGTTTTCGCCTGCGGCGTAGGTCTCCGAGCCCGCGCAGGCGCCCGCCCCGCACCAGATCGCCGCGTAGGGCTGCCCGATGTCGCGCCGCCTGCGGTTGTCCGAGCTGAACGTCCAGAACCCGAGACGGACGTCGAGTCCGGCCTCGTCCCGGACGTCGATCACCCCGTCGCGGTTGTCGTC
This sequence comes from Syntrophales bacterium, assembly GCA_025454095.1. Classification (GTDB taxonomy): domain Bacteria; phylum Desulfobacterota; class Syntrophia; order Syntrophales; family UBA2192; genus UBA2192. Next base: position 12,582 of record JALOPC010000004.1, read on the forward strand.
GAGAAGGGTGTAGACCGCGCGTTTCGCGATGAGGTAGCGGGCGCAGTCCGTCGCAAAACCGGCCCGGGGGGTGTCGTAAAACGCGTCGCCCGAACAGGTGTCGTTGCCGAAACGCCGGATCGGCTCCTGGGAGCTGTCGAACTCGCCTTTCGGGTTCCACCGCATGCTGCCCGAAAGGTCGAGGACGAGCAGGGCGTCGGGCGGGACGGCGGCGAAAAGCGCCTGGTCGGTGGTGTCGGCGGCGACGGCGATACTGCCGGTCAGGACGAAGGCCAGCACGGCGCAGAGCCGGGCGCGGGCGAAGCGATTCATCGCGGAAACCTCCGTGGCGGCGCGCTCGACGATCGAGCGCAGAGGTCCCCCGGAATGAAGTCTGGACGCACATCCCCGCGTGTCGGCTGGTGGCCCGTTCTCGCCGTCCGGGCAATCCGAAGGGAAGAATCAATACAGGAAGGAGGGGCAGAGGCGGGACCCTTTTCGGAAGGGTCCCGCCCGTTACTGAGCGGAATTTACTGCATCAGGCCGGGCGGGTCAAGCGGATTCTCGCATGCCGCCCGCATTCCCTCAACGGAACCGGCCGTCGCGCCAGTTGAGCAGATTGGTCCGATTGGCGATCGATGGCGGGTTGACGTTGGCGCGCATGGTGGTGGCCCCCGTGCCCGCGCCGCCGCTCAAGGTGACATAGAGATCCGGCGTGCTGCTGTGCGGGTTGATGGAGAGCACGGGCGCCGTGGGAATCCCCACGCCGAGGGTCATGGTTCGAGCCCCTCCGGTCAGGGATCCCGCCCCGGTAATGTACGAAACGGCATAGAGCTTCGCCGTTCCCGCGTTGTTGCACATGTCCCCGCCGAGCGCGGCGGCCGGGGTGTAGGTCGTGAAGTAGACAACCCCCCCGAACACGGCGGGCTCGGAGATGCATCGCTCACCCATCCCGCTGAAGATGATGTACCAGCCCTTTTTGCTGGGGTCGTCGGCATAAGAGCTTGTCGACGTGATGTTCTCCAGGTAACTGCTATCCAGCGTCCCGGAAAGACCGGCATCCCTGACGGCGTAGAACGCATCCGTCCCCCCGCCCATGGCAATCGGTTCCGCCTTGTTTCCCGTTGCCCAGTAGACCCAGATATTGCCGCCGGTATCTCTGCTGACGGAGGGCTGGTCGTAGATCTGGCCGCTCCCGCCTTCCCGCGCGTAGAGCAGGGACCCCGTCCACGATCCGGTCCCGCAGGCGGACGGATCCGTCGAGCTGCAGAATCGGAATCTCCAGACATTGCCCCCCATGTCGCCGATGTAGGCGAGGTCCGTGAACCCGTCCATGTCAGAATCGACGATGGCTGCGGTCCCGGGCATGGCGTAGTTCATGCGCGAATCGTTGGCCTGCGTGAAACCCCAGAGCACCTCGCCGGTTTTGAGATCGACGACGAAAAATCCTTTTCCCCGTTGATCGCAGTCCGCCCCGCTGCAGCTCGATAGATTGTGCCCTCCTCCGACGAAGCCGACCCATCTTTCGGCGCCGCCGATTTTCACGCGGTGCACCATTATCTTGCTCCACGGGTCGCCGAAATACGGCTCCTGGCCCGCAATCGGCGCGATGCGCCACTTGTAGACCGGGCTCGCGGTATTGGTGATGTCCAGGGCGTAATAGCCGCAGTAGTTCCCGTAGCCCGACGCGTAGATGTTCCGGAAATCCGAATCGCAGGAATTCGACGAACTCCAGAGTGTGGACGTTCCTCCCCTTCCCTCGCCGAAGATCATGAGGGTATGCCAGTCGCTCGGGGATTTCGTCGCGCCGTCTCCCGTCCCGAGCCACACGTCGGCGACACTGATGGGCCCGTCGACGAAGTACTGGTGTGTCAGCCCCGTCGGGTGGGACTTGTGGGCGATGTCCTTGAGCTTGCTCAGGACATTGGGTGGAATGAAGCTCCAGGCCTCGGAGCCGTTGGAGGTCCTGAATGCGTGGAGCTGGCCGTCGTTGGCCCCGGCTACGACGATTCGCTGTCCGTTGGCCGACGTCCGGACATGGGTCGTGCGATAGGTGTTGAATGCCTTGGCCGTGTCCAGGAAATCCCGGTAGTACAGCGAAGGGGTGCCGACCGTCACGGGATTCGAGCGGAAGGTGTCGCCCAGCTTCCAGTTGTCGCGGTTGTAGCACACGGCGGGCGGGCTTGCGCACTCGCCCCGGATGAATCCCACGACCTCGTTGCGCCGCGTGGTGGTCGACACGCCCAGGTTGGCCGCCGTGATGTTGGTCGTGCTGAACGCGGTCAGCGCCCCGGACTTGTACGTGTAGATCGTCCGCGAGGCGGCCTCCGCTCCCTGCAGACCTTGGCCGGCGTCCCAGAGGGCGGCCCCGATCGTCCCGTCGTTGTTGATCTGGTACTTCGTCAGATGGCCCAGCCAGAAGGGATCGCCGTTGATGGGCTGGAAGGCCGCCTCGTAGATGAAGTTCTCGTCCACGAGCCTCGACGAGGCCACGGAGGCCTGGGTGAAGGAGTAGGTGGCCTCGCGGATGACGCTGATGGCCTGCCGGAAGGCCGCCTCGAGCTCCGTCGCGTTGTTCGCCAGGAAGGCGTACCCCGACAGTTCCAGTTCGGCAGGGTCGTTGGAGGTGGCGAAGCACTGGTCGCTCGTCCCGTCACAGGTCCCCGTCGTGGAGGAGCCTCCACAGGCCGTAACCGCAGCGGGGTCGAAGGCCGCCGCGTCGCCCACGTTTTCGATAAGCGGGTTGTCGGTGCCGCCGTAGTAGGCCATCCAGTTCAGGGTGCGCTTGAGGTAATTGGGCATGTTGCTCCCCATGCCGATGACGAATACCTTGTAGCCCGCGTCGGCAAGGGCCTTCGCCGCCAGCACCGACTCGCGCCGGCGCTTGTACTGGTCCGCCTGGGTGTCGTAGCCCGTGCCGCCGCAGTACATCGTGTCGGCCCCGTCGGAGACGAGGATGACGAATTTCTGCCGGCAGTTCTGATAGGCGTCTGTTGTCTTGTGGGTGTCGAGGTAGGCCTTGACGCCCGACAGACCCGACACCAGAGGCGTGGCCCCGACGACGTTGGAGTAGGTCATCCAGTAGTTGATGCTGGAGGTGTCCCCCGAGGACTGGTTGACGGTGCACGAGGTGTTGTTTCCGCAGTAAATCAGCGAGTACCTCGTCCCGATGTCCCGCAGCTTCGTGTAGGCGCTGCCCTGGAACTTCCCGAGGCCGATGCGGATGTTCAGGCTCGTCTCGTCATGGCTGCTGATCGAACCGTTGTGCGTGTCGTCGAGGACGGTGAACAGGGTCTTGCGGGCGATCTCGAAGCGAGAGCAGTAGGTCGTGTAGCCCGCGTGCGACTGATCGTCGTAGAACGGCCCCTCACAGGCGGGGTTGCTGTACTCGTTGATCGGCCAGTTGAAGGAGTTGTGATCCCCCGGGGGGTTCCACTTCATGCTTCCCGAGAGGTCGAGCACGATCATGGCATCGGGGGCGATCGACGTGAACAGTCCCGTCTCGTCCGTTTCGAGTGCCCAACTCACAGGGGCCGTCCCGACGGACATCGCGATCGCGGCACACAATGCGGTAATAAGGACCGTTTTCTTTTTCATGGCTGCTGACCTCTGTTCTTGCTGTGAACGTTTTCTGTTTTGCCGCGGGGCCCATTATCCTCGCGTCCCCTCCGCCGGCCCGTGGCCGGTTTTTTTCGTCGCCTTCTACTGCACCCGCCGGTCGCGCCAGTAGAGGATGTTCGAGCGGTTGGTCGGAAGGGGCGGCGAGATCGACGTCTTGATCGTCTTCGTGCTCGTGTAGGTTGCCGAACTGACCGTCACGTACAGATCGGCCGCCGCCCCGCCGGGCCTGAAGGAGACGATGGGCGCCGTCGGGATCCCGTAGCCCACGCGGATGCTCCGGGTTCCCGCACCCGTAGCCGCTGCGGCGGTCAGGTAGCCCAGCGCATAGACTTGCGCCGTCCCCAGCGCCTGCTGGCAGACGTCGCCTCCCACGGTCGGGATGTAGCTCGTGAAGTAGGCCACGCCCCCGAAGACAACGGGTTCGGCAAGCACCTTCTCCCCCTGTCCGGCCAGGATGATGTACCAGCCCCTCTTTTCGTCCGTGTCCGCATAGGTCGAGCCGGTGACGTTCTCGAGATTGCCGAGTGTCACGGCACTCCCCGTGTCCTTCACGGCGTGAATGCGCTCCGAGCCGCCGCCCACGGAGATCGGCTCCAGCCTGTCGCCCGTCCCCCAGAAGAGCCAGAGATTGCCTTTCGGGTCCTTGGAGACCGCCGGGGCCGCATAGACCGCCCCCGTCCCCCCGGTCCGCTCGAAAAGCCGGGCGCCGGTCCAGTTCGACGTGTTGCAGGAGACCGGGTCCGCGGCGGAGCAGAACCGGAATCGCCAGACGTTGCCGCCCAGGTCCCCGATGTAGGCCGTGTCGACAAAGCCGTCGAAGTCGGTGTCGACCATGGATGGCGGCGCCGGCAGCGCGTAGTCCATGGCCGCGTTGTCTGCCCGCGTGTAGCTCCACAGCACGTTGCCGCTGGCCAGATCGATCACGAAGAACCCTTTTCCGCGCCTGTCGCAGTCGGTGCCGCTGCAGATCGACAGCTGGTGCCCTCCCCCGAGAAACCCGACCCACCTCTCGCTGCCGTTGATCTTCACCCGGTGGATCATGACCTTGCTCCAGGGGTCTCCCAGGTAGGGGGCGCTCGCATCCGGGGGGGCGATCCGCCACTTGAAGGCGGGGGCCAGGGTGTTGGTGATGTCCAGGGCCCAGTAGCCGCAGTAGTGCACGTGGCCGGTCGCGGACTTGTACATGTTGCTGAAGCCCGTCTCGCAATTCGGCGACGCGCTCCAGAGGACCTTGTTGGCCCCCCGTCCCTCGCCGAAGATCAGCAGCGTTCTCCAGTCGCCGACGGATTTCGCCGTGCCGTCGCCCGTCCCCAGCCACACGTCGGCGACGCTGATGGGCCCGTCGATGAAGTAGATGTGCTGCTGGTTTGCCGGCTCCGCCTTGTGGGCGATCTGCCGCAGCTTCAGGAGTCCGTTGGG
>JALOPC010000116.1 GCA_025454095.1 Syntrophales bacterium
CGGCCCGGCTGGTCCTGCAGCATCGAGAAGGAAGGGAACACGACCATGGAGAAGGCGATGGCCACCTCCGACGACGGGATCACCGCGGTCAGGAAGGCCATCTGGTAGTACCCCAGGGGCGTGGCCCCCAGCATCCGGCCGAGCAGGATGCTGTCGAGCTGAGAGACGGCGAAGCCGACCACGGCGAAGCCGGACACCCACTTGCCGAAGTCCAGCAGCTCCCGGAATGCGGCCGGGTCGAAGCGGAGCGAAGGCCGGTACGGGTGCAGGGTGTAGGAGAGAACAACCCGGAGGACGTTCCCGGCGAGGCCTCCCCACACGAGCGCCCAGACGTCCCGCAGCACGGCGGCCAGCAGCACGGTCAGCCCGAATTCCAGCACCGACGCCCACCACTCGAACGCGAACTGCCGGTCGAATGCCAGGTCCTTCTGGAAGAAGACGATCCCGATGTTCGCGAAGCCCCCGAGCAGCACCGAAAGGGAAACGACCCGCAGAATGTCGGTAAGCCGGGGCGTCGCAAAGAACTCCGCCACGAAGGGCGCGGCGAGGACAAGAATGAGGCACAGGACGAGGCTCCGCGCGAGCGTCACGGCCCAGGCCGTGTCGAGGCATTCCCGGATGTCGGTTTTCTTCTGGATGAGCGCCTGCTGCATGCCCGTCTGGGTGATGCTGTCCAGGCCCGTCACGAACAGCATCGCCATGGCGATGAGCCCGAAATCGGCCGGGAACAGAAGCCGCGCGAGCACGATCGTGCGCACAAAGCCGAGCGCCCGGCTGGAGAGGCGGAGCCCCAGCGTCCAGAGACCGCTGCGAAGAACCTGCCTGAAGATCGATGTCGACGGTTTCGTTGCCATGGCGATTCCGAATCGGGATGCCCGGTGCGGCGGTCGACCCCCGGGGTCTCCCCGCAACGGGCTCAGCGAACGCTCCCCGGCCCCTCCGCACCTTCGAACCGCGGGATCATGACGATCAGGGCCGTCAGGAACCAGAAGGGCTCCATGATCCGCACGATGATGAAGGTGTTGGCGCCGACGCTGTGGACGAGAAGGCCCACGAGACCGGCAAGGTAGCCCACGGAGATCGCCTCGAAGAGGGGGTCCCGGCTCACGCGGAGCGCGCGCAGGCCGTGCCGGAAGAGAAGCGCGATGAGGACAAAGAAGGCCGTGAGGCCCAGCAGCCCCGTTTCGATGAGAATCCTCGGGATCTGGGCGTCGACGAAGGAGTGGCCCGTCACGCCCCAGCCGATGATCGGGTGATGGACGAAGTCCTGCGTGAGGATCACCTTCCAGGAGATCAGGCGGGCCGATGTGGACGAGTCGACCTTGACGGCCCCGATCTTGAGCTGCTCGTCGTTCTCGGGCTGGTTGAACGTGTAGTTGACCCGGTCGGTGACGCTCTTGGGAAGCACGTACGGCGACACGGCCAGGGCGATGACCAGGGGAATCACGATGAGGAGGCGGTTGCGGCTCAGCGCGACGAGCGCCAGGATCGCCGGGGGCAGGGCGACCCAGGAGCCGCGCGAGAGGGTCGCCGCCAGAGAGACGAGCATCAGCCCGAGAAGGACGATCAACAGCGGCTTTTTCCCGATCGACTTCGGCGTCACGAGCAGGCTGATGACCAGGCAGAGCATGAGCACCAGGTAGCCGCCCAGCGTGTTCGGCTCCCCCTCCTCGCCCTCGAAGGGCGCGGAGACGCGCTCCACGTAGGGAATCTGGGAGATGGCGAAGACGCAGACGCAGAAGCACACCGCGAGCATGGCGATCAGGAACCGCCGGATCTGTTCCTTCTCCCGGAGGTGGTTGACGGCCATGAAGTAGATCAAGAAGTATTCGAAGTACTTCAGGATGAAGAAAAACCCGACCATGGGGTTGAGGCGCCGCATCAGGTAGTAGCCGTGAACGGTGGCCACGATGCAGATGAGGAAGTAGACGGCGATGGGAACGTTCAGGGGCGTCCGGAGAAAGAAGCCGAGTTCCTTGTTGATGGCCACCCGGAGAAACCAGCTCAGGCCGATCACGGCGATGAGGATGTCGTCGGCCCGCAGGGCGACGCCTCGACCGCGCGCCGCCGTAACCTCGTCGCCCCCGCCCACGGACAGCTGGGGCCCGAGGAGCATGGAGAAGATGAGCATGTACAGGGCGATCTCGGTACTGACGAAGCTGAAGGTGAAGAGGATGATGGCGAGAACGGACGCCACGGCGATGCCCAGCGACAGTTTGTGGGCCAGCATCGCCCCGCACAGGGCGATGGCGACGGCCACCAGCAGGAATACCGCCGCCCGCGTGTTCCCCTCAAGCTGCTGAGTCCCGATCATTCCTCTCCGCCCGTCGGTTCGATTTCCCGCCCTCCCTGCCGGCCGTTGCGGAGCGGGCGAAGGAAGCAGGGTTCCATCCCTGCGAAAGGATGCAAGAACCAAACCACGGCAGGGTCGCCGTTCTCCGGCGGGAGGTTGCCGGATGAGGCGGAAAAACGCGGTTGCGTGGGAACGTGCGGCGGGGCCGCTATCGGCCGCTCGACGGGGACGTCTGCTTTTCGGCGGCCTCCTTCATCCGCTGCATCTCGTGATACTTGCGCTCGATGTCTTTCGGACGGTAGGTCTTGTCGTCGAGGTTTTCGAACAGCCCCCCAAAGGCGATCAGCAGCAGGGATACGAGGAGGGCGGCGGCCAGGATGGCGAGGAACCACTTCAGGCTGATCCCCTTGTCATAGAAGCGGACCCGCCTGCGGCGGCGCACCCATCCGTGCGAAGGGGCCCGGTTGGAAGCCTTGCGGTCATCCATCGCACACTACTCCCTGGGTTGCGGGATCACCGCGTACGCGACGGCGGGGTGGGTCAGCGGTTCGCCGCGGCGCGGTGCGGTTTCGGATGGCATGCCCGCGTGCGCGGCTGCGCGGATCTTGGCCCGGTACACGGGGTATCCAGCCATTGCGGCGAGACGCATCCCACCGTCCACTGGGGCCCGCCCCTCCCGGTGCATCGCCGCCCCGCGGTGCTCGGTCTTCTCGGCATTGAGGGACGGCAGGGCGAACCGCAGAAGCCCCATCTGGTAGAGGATGCCCGTGATCAGGAACAGAACGGCCATGAAAAAAACGCCCGCCCGGAGGATCGCCGCCCTCTTTTCCTCCTTCGGGTCCCGCCCGATGGAGAGGCGCGCGGCGCCCGGGCCCTTGAGACGGTCCCGCAGCGAGCGGATGGACAGCGAACGCCGGCGTTCCGGGGCTGCCTGCCCGGGGAGGCCGCCGGCGAGTCCGAGGCGCGATTTCAGCCGCTCGGGAATGGCCCGGATCCGGTCTGCCGGCGTCTCGGGCTTGTCGTCCGTTTTCTTGGAGAAGTAGTAGTAGTACTTGTACTTGTAGTCGGCGTAGTCGGAGCTCAGCTCCGCCTTCAGGCCGTTGAGGATCACGCCGATGACGTTGGCCTTGACGTTGTCGAGCTGCGCCTTGGCCCGTTTGAGCACCCCCCGCGGGATCCGGCCCACGCGGTAGACCATCACGACGGCGTCGGCCTTCGCGGCCAGCAGCGCCGCATCGGTCGCGGCCAGCAGCGGGGGCGCGTCGATGAGCACGACGTCGTAAGCGGCGCGGACCTCGGCGATGAACTCGCCGATCGCCTTCGAGTAGATGAGTTCCGCGGGGTTCGGCGGGATCGTCCCCGAGGAGAGGATGTGGAGGTTCTCGATGCCGGGCGTCTGCAGGATGTCGTCGGTGCTGAGCGTGCCCGTCATGATGTCGGAGATGGTCCGGACGACCTTCCGCCACTCGTAGCTCCCGAGCAGGACGTCGGAGAGACCCGGCACGTAGTCCATGCCGAACATCCGGGAGATCATGGGCTTGCGCAGGTCGCCCTCGATGAGCAGGACGCGGTTGCCGCCCTGGGCCATCGTGATGGCCAGGTTGACGATGGACGTCGTCTTGCCCTCCTCGGGCGAAGAGCTCGTCAGGACGATCGTCTTGATGTCCTTGTCCAGGCAGGCGAAGGCCAGGTTCGTCCGGATGGCCCGGTAGCTTTCCGCAAGCCGCGACTTCGGCGCGAAGTGCGAGACGAGGCGCGCCCCGCGCTCGGCGACCTCCGTGTCGACGTCCCCGGCGTATTTCTCCTTGAGCGTGTCCTTGATCTCCTGCTGGCTCACGTGGGGAATGAGGCCCAGGACGTGGACGCCCAGCAGGCTCTCGATCTCCTCGATGGCCCCCAGCGAGGTGTCGAACATCTCGACGAGGAAGGCAAAGGCGATGCCGAGGATGAGCCCGATGAGAAACCCCGCGAGGGCCTTCTCCTTGACCTTGGGGGCGTTCGAGGGAAACGGGGACTCCAGGGCGGGCCGGATGATCTGGACGGTCTCCACGCGCTCGGCGTTCGTGATCTGGGCCTCCTGGTGCTTGCGCTCCAGCATGTTGAAGACGTCCTGGTTGAGCTGGATCTGCCGCTCGAGCCGCGAGAGCTCCAGGCGCTTCTCCGGCAGCATCCGGACCTGGGCGCTGGTCTCGTCGATCTTTCCCTTAAGGTCCCGGATGTCGTCCCGCAGCCCGGCTTCGAAGGCCGCCAGCTGCCCCTTCATGGTGACGATGAGCTCGCCGATCTGCTTGCGGATCTCGGCAACCTGCGGGTAGAGCTCCGTGTAGGTCTTCAGCAGGGTGTCGCGCTCGAGCATGAGCTGGACGAGCTTGTCGTTGAAGGTCTTGTACGTCGCGGGTGCGTCCTCGAGGTGAAAGCTCGTCTTGGAGCCGAGCGGCGTCGCCCCCGCCCGGTCGAGGAGCCGACGGATGTCGGCCGCCTTCTGGGCGTTGACCAGGGCCTTGTCGTAGCTGGCCTGCAGGGCCTGGAGCTTCCCGACCACGGCGCTGCTCTCCGCCTCGATGGAGACGAGCTTGTTCTGCTCCCGATACGCCTTGGCGGCCTCCTCGGAGGCCTTGAGTTTTTCCCGGGCCTGGTTGAGCTGGCTTTCGATGAAGCCCTTCTGGCTGACGGATCGCTTGTTGCCGTCGTTGATGCGTTCTTCCCGGTAGACTTCGGCCACCGTGTTCGCGAGCCGCATCGACAGGCGGGGATCCTGGGACTGCACGTGGATGTTGAGGACCCCGATCTGCTGCTCGAAGTCCGCTTCCACCATGCTGCGCAGGTTCAGGACCGTGGCCAGGTATTCCTTGTTGGCGCGCACTTCCTCGGAGGTCAGGTTGGCGGGGATCATGCCGAGCTTCTTCGCCGCCTTCTCCACGATCCCGTGGCTCCGGACCACGGCGGCCTGCGTGGTCAGCATGTCCGCGTTGTTCCAGGGCATCGACTCCTGGTAGATGCCCCCGCCGGAGAGCATGATCCGCTCGAGCCGGACGCTGGCCGTGGACTTGTAGAGCGGCACCGGCTTGTTCAGCAGGGCGAACAGCGTGCTGAAGGTCCCGGTCAGCAGGAGCGTGACGAGGATGATCCAGCGCCTCTTCTTGATGATGCGCCAGTATTCGCGGAGATTGATGTCGTATTGGGCCATATCAGTACTTCAGGAATCTCATGTTTTGGGGGTCCCCGTAGGCATCGCGGTACGCCGCGGGCTTGAGCAGGTAATCCAGGAGCGGCAGCGTGTTCGTGATCCACTCGTTGACGTCGCCGATGAGGATCCTCGGCACCCAGACGATGTCGCCGTTCTTGAGCGCCACGTTCTGGGCGATGTCGCCCCTCTTCGTAATGTCGTCGTAGCTGGCCGAGAGGATCATCGGGTCGCCCTTGCGTTCCTGGTATTCCCGGATGATCT
>JALOPC010000374.1 GCA_025454095.1 Syntrophales bacterium
GCAGCACCCTTGTCGCCGCATTGAGTTCCTCGAGGATGTAGGTCTTCTCTTCCAGCTCCCGGGTTCTCTCCTTGACCAGGTCCTCGAGCCGCTCGCGATAGACGGCCACTTCGTCCTCCGCTTTTTTCTGCTCGGTGATGTCCAGCCCGATCCCCGCGACGTAGAGCTTCCCGGAAACGCGGAACGGGAATTTGGACGTCAGCCAGTAGGAGAGGCTGCCGTCTAGGTTGACGCTCTCTTCCGTGAATTCGATGGGGCGTCCGGCCTCCATCACGGCCAAGTCGTTCTTTCGGTACCTGTCGGCGATCTCGGAAGGCCAGAGTTCCGCATCGGTCTTGCCGGCCCAGTCCCCCGACCGAAACCGGAAACGGTCCTCGCAGGTCCTGCTCAGGTAGACGTGCCGACCCTGCGCGTCCTTGATCCAGGCGATGGTGGGGCTGTTGTCCATGAAGAGCCGGAAGCGCGCCTCGCTCTCCTGCAGGGCGTTCTCCGCTTTCTTTCGCTGGGTGACAATGCTTCCGTATTCCGTTAAAAGGCGAACGACCTCATTTCTCCTGGACGGATCCATGTAGATCTGCGTCGAAATGTCCGTTACCGCGCCCATGAGTTCTTCCGGCGAGTCGTAACCGAGAATCCTGGCGGCGTGATCGTTGGCGCGAATGAAGCGGCCCTCCGGAGAGACCTGGTAGAGGCCGATGGGGACATGTTCGAAGATGTCCCTGTATTTTCTCACCGACCGTCTCAGTTCCTCTTCCAGCCGCATGCGCTCGGCGATGTCCCGGAAGATCACGATCGTCATGGACCTGCCGTCCGGCCCCCCGAAGACGTTCGAGCTCACGTCCACGGGAAACGTCGACCCGTCCTTGCTCCTGTACGTAAGGCTTCCCCGCCACCTACCCGCCTTCTCCCTGGCTTCGAGGGCCGCCGTCAACGCCTCGTCCTGCACGACCATTTCGGCCCGCCCCCCGCGGCAGATCTCCTCCTCCGACATGCCCAGGAGCGTCTGGGCGGCTCGGTTGGCGGCGACGATCTCGCCCGTGGGCTTCGTGAGCATGATGGCGTCCAGGCTGTTGTCGAAGATGGAGCGAAACCGTTCCTCGCCGGCAAGGAGCCTGTCCCGTATCTGCCGGTGCTGGGTTCGAGCTCCGCCACCCTCTTCCGCAGGGAGTCCAGCTCCTGCATGGGTTCCTGCCCGGTTCCGGATGGATCGCTCATAGGGGTCCTCGGTGCCTGTGATCGTCGCGCAGGGTATTTATCACCACGGTTTCCCCGTCTCTGCAATGAAAATGTTGCGGGCGGGGGTTTTTGCGTGCTCCGCGAAGCCCCGGCAACCGGGCGCCGGCGAAAACACCGTGATCGCCGCCGAACGCGAAAACGGCAGGACGCTCACGATGAACCGCGGGGACATCCTCGACGTGAAGCCGGAGGGCATCCCCGGAACCGGATCCTCGTGGCACCATGTCCACGGCAACCCCGGTCTCCTGGAGCCGCGGGGGGAATTGCAGGAACCCGGGTCTTTCGCTTCAGGTCCCTTGCCGACGGTAAGGCCGCAATCGAGGTTCACGACAAGCGGGTCCGGGAGACGGGAGTGCCCCGCCCATGAAGACCTTCTCCATCCGCATCGAGACCCGGTCGACGCCGCCGTGACGGCTCCGCGCGTTTTGGCCGCTCATCGCACGGGGCGCGCGCCGCCTACCCACTTGACCCTCAGGGAGGAGACCTTCCGGCTCAGGTTGCCCGGCAGGTCGAAGTGGCTGCCCTTGTCGCCCGCCGTGAAAACCGCAGAGGCTCCCTTGAAATCGGGGTGTTCGTAAACCGTCACCTCCATGGGACCGGAGATGTAGAGTTTGCTGGCATTGTCGCTGTAGACCAGCCGAGGGTAGTCGGCCCGCCGGCACGCCTCGCCGACGGGGTAGAACTCGGACTTGGCCCCGATCAGCCACACCCCGATCGGACCTGACAGGCTCCGGGGGTAGACGATGAGCGAGGATACCCTGTCGTTGATGTAGTGGGGACGGAGATCGTTCCGGGATTCGCCCAGGAGCAGATGCGGCCCCGCGTAGTTCCGGTGTTCAAAGAGCATGGCCCCCACCCCGCTGCCGACGCGGACGGAGGTGAGCTTGTCGTTCATCCTGGCCTTGCCGATCTCGGGCTCGATGCGCTGGCACATCCCCGGCCGGATTTCGTAGGTGAGGCTCTTCCCTGCGTAGTTGGGGTGCTCGAACACAGCCGCCTCGTAGGGCTCGGCCCCGGCGGGCCGGCTCGGATGCGCGGCCACCCAGGCCGCGTAAGCGCCGACCTTGTTGGAGCCGTAGGCGATCCACATGTAGCCCCTCTCCTTGCCATAGCCGCCGGTATCCCCCCAGCCCGCGCCCCAGGAGTTCTTGATCAGCCAGGATTGGCGGTTGTCGTCCCACCCGATGAGGGTGACGCCGTGATTGACCTCCCCGGGGGCGAACTCGTCGAAGACACCGCCCGTGTAGGCGTGAAAGGCATCCGTGGCGTTCACCGTGACGGCCAGGGGGCCGAAGCGGCACAGGGCCTTCTTGAGCGCGTCCACGTGGCTGCGCTTGCTCACATCCACCGATTCCACGTATCCCCACATCTCGGCCCGGTAGGGCCGCGCCACGTCCTGCCTGCAGCTCTTCTTGGCATGCCGGTAGCGATAATCCGACTCCGTTGCCGAACCGCGATCGACCAGGTAGGGAAAGACCCACCAGCCCCCTTCGCAGCTGGCCTTGCCGCTGCAATCGAGCGTGTCCTGCTCGGAGGAGTTGACGATCTCGTGATTCACGAGGCGCCAGCTTCCCTCGAAGGC
>JALOPC010000005.1 GCA_025454095.1 Syntrophales bacterium
GAAGTACACCTGGCCGCCGAACACGACGGGCTCGGCGAGGCACTTCTCCCCCGCCCCGGCCAGGTTCATGTACCAGCCGCGCTTGGCGGCATTGTCCGTATAGGTGCCGCCGGTGATGTTTTCCAGGTCGCTGAGCCGATAGGCACCCGTCAGCGTCGCGTCCTTCACGGCGAAGAAACGGTCTGTCCCGCCTCCCGTGACGATCGGTTCGGCCTTGTCGCCCGTGCCCCAGTACACCCAGATATTGCCGCTGGCGTCCTTGGCCACGGCGGGGACGTCGTAGACGGCGTTGATCCCTCCCTCGCGGGCAAAGAGCAGCGACGCGCTCCAGTTGCCCGTCGCACAGGACGACCCGTCGGGAGCCGAGCAGAAGCGGATCCGCCAGATGTTGCCGCCCAGGTCCCCGATGTAGGCCAGGTCCACGAACCCGTCGTTGTCCGAATCCACGATGGCCGCGGCGCCCGGCAGGGCGTAGTTCATGTCGCTGTTGTCGGCCTTCGTGCTGCTCCAGAGCACCGATCCGTCGGTGAGGCCCACGACGAAGAACCCCTTGCCCCGCAGGTCGCAGCCCGCAACGGCACAGCTCGACATGTTGTTGCCGCCGCCGATGAAACCGACCCACTTCTCGCTGCCGTTGACCTTCACGCGGTGCACCATCATCTTGCTCCACGGGTCCCCGAGATAGGGCGCCTGGGCGGCCGAGGGGCTGATCCGCCAGCGGTAGGCCGGACTATAGGTGTTCGTGATGTCCAGGGCATAATAGCCGCAGTAGTGGGGGAATGTCGCCGAGTAGACATTCCGGAAGCCCGAGTCGCAGGATGCCGACGAGCTCCACAGGGTGCTCGTCCCGCCGCGGCCTTCGCCGAAGATCAGCAAGGTCTTCCAGTCGGCGGCCGACTTCGCGCTGCCGTCTCCCGTTCCCACCCAGACGTCGGCGACGCTGATGGGCCCGTCGACGAAGTACTGGTGCGTCAGGCCCGTCGGGTGCGAGTTGTGGGCGATGTCCTTGAGCTTCGTCAACAGGTTGGGAGGGATGAAACTCCAGACTTCCTGACCGCCGCTGCCCGACGGCGGAGCGGTGTTATCCGTCCGAAAGGCGTGGATCTGGCCGTCGTTGCTGCCCGCCACGATGATCCGCTTTCCGTTGGCCGTCGAGCGCACATTGTTGTTTCGGAATGTCGCGAAGGCGCCGGCCCCGTCGAGGATATCCTTGAAATAGGCCGCAGGGGTCCCCACCGTCACAGGGTTCGAGCGGAAGGTGTCGCCCAGCTTCCAGCTGTCCCGGTTGTAGCACACGGCGGGGGTGGCTGCGCACTCGCCCCGGATGAACCCCACGACCTCGTTGCGCCGCGCGGCGGTGGCAACGCCCAGGTTGGCCGCCGTGATGTTGGCCGTCGTGAACGGTGTCAGCGCCCCGGCCTTGTACGTGTAGATGTTTCTCGCAGAGGCGGCGGTCCCCTGCAGGACCTCGCCGGCGTCCCACAGGGCCGCGCCGATCGTTCCGTCGTTGTTGATCTGGTACTTCGTCACGTGGCCCAGCCAGAAGGGGTCGCCGTTGATGGGCTGGAAGGCCGCCTCGTAGATGAAGTTCTCGTCGATGAGCCGCGACGAGGCCACCGAGGCCTGGGAGAAGGAATAGGTGGCCTCGCGGATGACGCTGATGGCCTGCCGGAAGGCCGCCTCGAGTTCCGTGGCGCTGTTGGCCAGGAAGGCGTACCCCGACAGCTCCATCGTCCCCGGGTCGTTCGACGTGGCGAAGCAGTCGTCGTGCCAGCCGTCGCAATTGCCCGTCGTCGACGAGCTGCCGCAGCTCGTCACGGCCCCGGGGTCAAAGGCCGCCTCGTCGCCCTCGTTGGCCACGAGCGGATTGTCGGTCCCCCCGTAGTAGGCCATCCAGTTCAGGGTGCGCTTGAGCTGATCGGGCATGTTGCTCCCCATGCCGATGACGAACACCTTGTAGCCCGCCTGGGCCAGGGTCCTGGCTGCAAGCACCGCCTCGCGCCGGCGCTTGTACTGATCGGCCTGGGTGTCGTAGCCCGTGCCGCTGCAGCACATCGTGTCGGCCCCGTCGGAAACGAGGATGACGAACTTCTGCCGGCAGCTCCGGTAGTTGTCCGACGCCTTGTGGTCGTCGAGGTAGGTCTTGACGGCCGCCAGGCCCGTGACAAGCGGCGTGGCCCCGACGACGTTGGTGTAGCTCATCCAGTAGTTGATGCTGGAATAGTCCCCCGAAACCTGGTCCACGGTGCAGGATTGATTGCTGCCGCAATAGATCAGGGAGTACTTCGTCCCGATGTCCCGCAGCTTCGCGTAGGTGCTGCCCTGGAACTTGCCGAGGCCGATGCGGATGTTGAGGCTCGTCTCGTCCTGGTTGCTGATCGTGCCGTTGTGGTTGTCGTCGAGGATGTTGAACAGCGTCTTGCGGGCAATTTCGAAACGCGAGCAGTAGCTCGTGTAGCCCGGCACGCTCTGGTCGTCGTAGAACGGCCCCTCGCAGGCGGGGTTGCTGTAGGGCTTGGTCGGGTAGTTCCACCAGTCATGGTCCCCCGGCGGGTTCCACTTCATGCTGCCCGAGAGGTCGACCACGATCATGGCGTCGGGGGCAATCGAGGTGAACAGCCCCGTCTCGTCCGTCAACAGCTCCGCCGACGTGTCCACGGGCGCCAGGGGCAGAAGCAGCAACAGCACGACAAGCGGCAGCAGCGAGGTTTTGAGGTGAGAGTGCATCGTTCCGTTTCCGCCCGTTCGTGTTGTCACTGCCTGCATGATTCCGCCGTCCACGCCAATCGGATCGCTGACCGGGAAAACCCTGACGCCGGGGCTACTGCAGCCGCCGGTCGCGCCAGTAGAGGATGTTGGTGCGGTTGTTCGTCCCCCCGGGGTTTACGGGCGCCCGCATCGTCGTGGAGCCCGTTCCCGAACCGCCGCTCACCGTCACGTACAGGTCCGGGGTGGGGCTGTAGGGGTTGAGCGAGAGCGTCGGCGCCGTGGGGATCCCCACGCCCAGGGTGATGCTGCGCGCCCCGCCCGTCAGGCTCCCCGTTCCCTCGATGTAGGACACCCCGTAGAGTTTCGCCGTCCCCGCCGCGTTGCAGGGGTCGGTGACGCCGGCCCCGCCGGGCGTGTAGGTCGTGAAGTAGACCTGGCCGCCGAAGACGGTGGCCTCGCCGAGGATCTTCTCGCCCCCGCCCGCCAGGTTGAAATACCAGCCGTGCTTGGTCGCGTTGTCCGTGTAGGTGCTCCCGGTGATGTTGTCGAGGGTGCTGCCCGACCAGGTGCTTGTCAGGTCGGAGTCCTTGACGGCGAAGAAACGCTCGACGGTCGTTCCCACGACGATGGGCTCCGTTTTGTCGCCGGTGCCCCAGTAGACCCAGAGGTTCCCCGTTGCGTCCTTCGCGACCGTCGGCGCCGCGAAGACCGGCCCGACACCCGAATCGAGGCTGGAGGGCTGGAACAGCCGGCTCCCCGACCAGTTTGCCGTGCCGCAGGAGCTGCCGTCGGCGCCCGCGCAGAACCGGAACCGCCACATCTGCCCCTTCAGGTCGCCGAGGTAAACCGTGTCGACAAACCCGTCGAGATCGCTGTCCACGACGGCAGGCGCCGCGGGCATGGAATAGTTCAGGTACGTGGGGTTGTCCGCCCTCGTGTAGCTCCAGAGGACGCTGCCGTCGGCCAGGTCGATCACGAAAAAGCCCTTGCCGCGCTTGTCGCAGTCCGTCCCCGCGCCGTCGTAGGGGTTGCAGACGGCCCAGTTGTGCCCGCCGCCCATGAACCCGACCCACTTCTCGTTGCCGCCGACCTTCACACGCGCAATGTACATTTTGCTGTAGGGGTCCCCGAGGTATGGCGCCTGCGCGCTCGTCGGGGCGATGCGCCACTTGTAGACCGGGGTGAGCGTGTCGGTGATGTCGAAGGCGTAGACGCCGCAGTAGTAGGGACGCGTCGCGTCGTAGACGAGGCTGAAGTCGCTCAGGCAGTCCGACGACGAGCTCCAGAGGTTCGGGTCCGCGCCGCGGCCGAGGCCGAAGACGAGCAGGGTCTTCCAGTCCGCTGCCGACTTCGTCGTCCCGCTGCCGGTCCCCATCCAGACGTCGGCCACCGAGATGGGCCCGTCCACGAAATAGACGTGGGGCATGCCCGCGGGGTGTGCGGCATGTGCGATCTGCCGCAGCTTGGGAACGAGGTTGGGCGGGATGAAGCTCCAGGCCTCGGAACCGTCGGAGGTCTTAAAGGCGTGCAGCTGGCCGTCGTTGGCGCCGCCCAGGACGATCCGCTGCCCGTTGGAAGACGACCGGACATGGTTCGAGCGGTGCGCGGCGAAGGCGTTGGCCCCGTCGTTGGTGTCCTTGAAGTAGTACGACGGCGTCCCGACCGTCACGGGGTTGGCGCGGAAAATGTCTCCCAGTTTCCAGTTGTCCTTGTTGTAGGCCGACTCGCCGCGGATGTATCCGACGACCTCGTTGCGCCGCGTGTCGTTCTCGACGCCCAGGTCCGTGTAGGTGAGGTTGGCCGTCGTGAAATCGGCGAGGGCGCCACCCTTAAACGTCTTCATGACCCGCGTGGCCGGATCCCGGGCCTGCAGGAGCTGTCCCGCGTCCCAGATCGCGCCACCGACGGTGCCGTCGCTGAGAATCTGGTACTTGCGCAGGTGCCCGAGCCACATGGGGTCGTTGTTGACGGGCTGGAAGGAGACCTCGTAGAGGAAATTCTCGTCGGCGATCCGCGACGAAGCCACCGAGGACTGCGAGAAGGCGTAGTTGGCCTCGCGGATGTAGTTGATCGCCTCCCGCAGCCCCGCCTCGAGCTCCGTGGCGTTGCCGGCGATGAAGGCATAACCGTTCAGCGTCGTGTTCCCGGGGTCGTTGGACGTGGCAAAGCACTGGGTGCTCGAGTCGTCGCAGGTCCCCGTCGTGGCGGAGACGGCGCAGGGGTCCGCCGCGAAGGCCGAGACGTCGAGGGCCGTCTTGTCGCCGCTGTTCGTGACCAGCGGGTTGTCCGTGCCGCCGTAGTAGGCCATCCAGTTCAGGGTGTTCTTTTCGATGTCGGGCATGTTGGAGCCGAAGCCCACGACGAAGAGCTTGTAGCCGGCGTCGGCCAGGGCCTTGGCCCGGGCCACGGAGGCACGCCTCCGCTTGTACTGGGTGCGGTCCGTGTCGTTGACGGCATCGCCGCAGTACATCGTGTCGGCCCCGTCGGAGAGCAGGATCACGAAGCGCTGCCGGCAGTTTTGGTAGGTGTCGGCGGCCTTCTTGGTGTCCATTGTCGTTTTCACGCTCTCGAGGGCCAGGGCAAGAGGGGTGGCCCCACCGACGCTCGCGTCGGTCATCATCGAGCGCAGGATGCACTTGATGTCGGCGATGTTGTACGACGTGGGCGTCGTGCAGTAGGTCAGGGAGCCGAAGGGGGCGCCGCAGTAGATGTTGCGGTAGGACGTCCCGATGGGTTTCCACTCCTGGTAGTATGCACCCTGGAACTTGGCGAAGCCCATCCGGATGTTAAGGCTCGTGTCGTCATCGGTGAAGATCTTGCCGTCCTTGTTGTCGTCGAGGAGTTTCTTGATGACGTCCCGCGCGATGAGGTACCGGGCGCAGTCGGTGCTGTAGCCCGACATCTCCGTGCTCGTCTGGTAGAAGGGGCCCGAGCACGTCGCGTTGCTGTAGCGTTTGAGAACGGAATTTCCGCAGTTGGTCGTGTAGGGAGGGACGTAGCTCGTCCTGTAGTCGTTGTAGAACGCCGGGTTGTTCCAGATGGCGGCGCAGCTGCCGTTGGCAGGGTTGTAATAGCAGGACGTGATCCCGGCGGGGCAGTGGAAAATATCGCCCGGCGGGTTCCACTTCATGCTTCCCGACATGTCGAGGACGATCATGGCCTCGGGGGCCACGTTGGTGAACAGCCCCGTCTCCGTGCAGGCCTCGTCGGTCGCGCAGGTCTGGGCAATGGAGATCCCCGTCCCGCAGAAAAGGGCGATCAGGATCACGCAGAGAATGGTGCGTGGTGCCTTCATGGTTGTTGCTCCCTACCGGGACATGGTCCCCATTTCGACAGGGCCGTGGCCGAGGC
Source organism: Syntrophales bacterium (assembly GCA_025454095.1). Lineage (GTDB taxonomy): Bacteria > Desulfobacterota > Syntrophia > Syntrophales > UBA2192 > UBA2192. Next base: position 6,061 of record JALOPC010000005.1, read on the forward strand.
CCGCCTCGATCGTCATCGTCGCGTTGTAGGCCGTGTTCCGCCCCGTGATCCGCGCGTCGTACCGTGCCTGGCCCCAGGTCTGGGAGCCGCCGATGGAGAAGCCCGGCAAGGGGATCTGCGCCGGGCCCGTCGTGGGCTCCGTGGGCTGCTCGATCGTGTATTGCGTGTTCGGGTCTCCGTTGCCGCCGATCTGCTGGTTCGTCACGGTCACGGCTGCCAGGTTGGCGGGATCGAAATTCACGGTCAGCCAGTGAAGCCCCGCCTCGGCGGCATTGACGGCCTTCTTGTCGCCCACGGACCGCATGCTCACCCGGATGTCCCCCGTGGAGAGGTTGAGGGCGACGATCCCCACGGCCAGGAGGATCAGGTTGGCCATCAGCGCGGCCACGAGGGCAAAGCCCCTTTGTTCTCTGTTGTGTCTCATGCGTACCCGTCCTTGCTCAGAATTGAATCCCGTGGTTGCGGGGGATGATGCTGGTCGAATAGGCCATCTGCCTGCGCTGGCCCGAGGTCGGGTCCACGTCCGCCGAGCGGACGAGCAGCGCGATCTCGATGCGCCGGATTCTCGGGATGTCGTTGGGCAGGTTGGCGTGCAGGATCTCGGCGCCCGTGCCGTCGAAGTAGCGGAAGACGGGCAGCGCGTTGTTCACGACCTCGACGGTCCGGACCTCGGGCTGCCCGGCGATGGGCCCGAGGAAGGGCATCTCGTTTGCCGCGTTCTGGCCCCCGGGACAACGGATGTTCTCCCTCGTGATCCGGCTGTTTGCGGCGTCATAGGCGTACCGGATGATCTCGCCGTCGACGTCCCCGCACACGCGGCTGGGGTTCGGCGACTCGATGTCCATCTCCACGGTGATCGCCGTGGCCGTGGCTTCCTGGATGCCACGACGGTTCTGGTTTCCCGCCGCGTTGCAATTGGCCGGGTCCCGCCAGAGATTCGGCTCGAAGGTGGAGTTGAAGGAGGCCATGCGGATCTCCGCGGCCATCAGCTCCAGAGCGGCCCTGGCATCCTGGTTCGTCGTCACCTTGCGCTCGATCCCCGTGGAGGAGCGCTGCCCCGACACGATGGCCGTCGACACGGCCGCAAGCAGGACGAGCCCGACGGCCACGGCCATGACGAGCTCGGTGAGCGTGAACCCTCTTGAATCGTTCAACGGATCCCTCATTGTCTGAAATACTCCTGTCTCGATACGATGGTGCTCTCGGTGATCCCGCGGTTGTTGCCGGGCCAGGTGACCTGGACCCTCACCGTCCAGGCGTTCGTGGCGCCTGCAAGCGGGCTCACCGTGGTGGCCACGGTGTAGGGGACATCGCCCGCCTGCTGGGCGGACTGGCTGCTGGCATTGATCGTGCGGGTGCAGGGGCCGCCGAGGAACAGATTACGCCCGGTGGCATCGCAGCCCGTCGCGAAGGCGTTGTTCGGGTTCATGATCCACAGCTCGCTCCGCTCCAGCTCGCTCTGGAGGATGCCGGCGGCTCGGCCCATGAAATCGGAGCGCCCCGCCGCGCTCCACGACGTGGGCTGCATGGACAGAAGCGCCAGGATGCCCACGGCCGTGAGGAACAGCGTGATGAGCACCTCGACGATGGTGATCCCGCGGTTATTGCATGCTGTACGTGACATGGGCCCTTCCTGTCATGAGTACGGTGATCGTGCCGGTGGAGTTGCGCACATTGGTGACGCCGATGGTCGCGGCCGGAGAGGCCGAACCCCGGGGCTGAATGGTGACCGCAACGGCCGCTGCGCCCCCGTTGACGCTCGACATCCGAACCGTCCCGTACTCGCCGAACGTTTTCGTCTCGTCGACGGCGGCCAGACCGTTCGCCGCGGCAGCCTGGATCCGGTACGTGTTGGTCGGATCCGGGCGGTAGGTGATGGTATACGCCCTGTTTTCCGCCATCGCCCTGGCGCGCGTGTCGTAGAAATCCGATGAGAGCATCCTGCCCGCGCCTTTCAGGTTCGAGTTGTCGACCCAGCCCCGGTAGGACGGGACGGCGATGGCCAGCACGATGCTGAGCAGGACAAGCGTAATGAGAAGCTCCACCATGGAGAAGCCCGAAGCACCGCCGCGGGTCACCCGGCCGGCGGCAACCCGCCCGGCAGGAATGCGTTTCTCCGGTCTGCTGCGTCGCAAATGTCTCATGACCTGTGTTTCTCTCGATCCTGTAGGATTCTGATGCCCGGCACCGCCGCATGTCCGCATCGCCCGCGGTACGGGGAAATCACTTTCAGTTCAGCAAGAAGCATGCCCGGATTCGCACCGGCACTCCCTTCGGCGCTCGGCCGTCGTCTTGAGGACCGTGAGACGGGAGAATGAAACCGGGCGGGAGGAGATGGGATGGGAGGCGAGAGCGCGGTCCGCCCCGGAAGGGGATCCCCGCCTCGGCTCGTGATCGGATGTCCTGCCCGGCAATCCTGCCGCCATATCCATCGATCGGACGTAGGCCAGTGATTTTGCGCCCCACCCTTTCGGATGGTTTGCCCTGATCAGGCCGTTTCCTGAAAGTGATCGGAACCCGAGAAGCGCTCGACCCGGCTGAGGGTTAGAGCTCTTCTGAGTTCCTTTTCGGTCTGCGGGAGGGAAAACTTGAGAGGAAAATTCTGCGCCGCGGGGTCGCGGGGCGGCTCAGGGAAGCGCCCGAAAGAGCACGAGATGCGTCAGCGGCCATCCGACGAACGGATACATCACGGCGGCAATCGACAGGAAGGGCCCGAAGGGAACGGCGTATTTCATGTCCTTGCCCTTGATCGCAATGAGCGCGACACCGACCACCGCCCCGAGGATGGAACTCATGAAGACCACGAAAAACAGGGACTTCCATCCCAGGAAAGCCCCGATCATGGCCAGCAGCTTGATGTCCCCTCCCCCCATGCCCTCGCGCTTCGTGAGCAGTTCGTACCCGACGGCGATCAGGTAGAGAAACCCGCCCCCGGCGAGGATGCCCAACAGGGACTCCCAGAACGGCACGCCCATCACCAGCCAGGCCAGCAGGAAACACACGGGGATTCCCGGCAGCGAGATCACGTCGGGGATGATCTGGTGGTCCAGATCGATGAAGGTGACGACCACCAGGGCCGCCGCGAAAAGAAAGGCGGCCAGGTACTGCAGGCTCGGACCGTACAGCCAGACCATGGCCAGGGACAGCAGGGCCGTCAGCAATTCGACCAGGAGGTAGCGGGCGGAGATGGCCTCGCCGCAGTCCCGGCACCGGCCGCGCAGGACGAGCCAGCTCACGAGGGGGATGTTGTCGTAGAAGCGAACCGGGTTTCCGCACTTCGGGCAGTGGGAGGGCGGGGTCACGATGGATGTCCCCTCGGGGATCCGCCAGATGCAGACGTTGAGGAAGCTGCCGATCACCGCGCCGAGAACGAAGGAAACGACACCCCAGAATATGCCCATTCTCTTTTCCGTATATTCATGAGCCCCTGTCGGAGCCGGTGGCAAACCACGCGATGTCAGGGTGTTGTGAAAAGCGGCGTGGAACTTCTATTCTTTTCTTGTCCGCTCTTCTTCACTTCCGCTCTTCCGCTCTTCGCGATTTCTTCACCCGTCCTTGCGCCCCCAGTCATAGGGGATGTCGTTCTCGTGCGGGTGGACCCGGAACTCGTCGGGGTCGTCGTAGCGGTAGACGTCCGTGGGAACGTTGATCACGAGGGCTTCCTCGCCGGAGACACACTTGAAGCCGTGAAAAACCAGGGGCGGGATGTGGATCAGGATCGGGTTGTGATCGCCCGCGAAGAACTCGTTCACCTCGCCCTCGGTCGGCGAGCCTTTGCGGCTGTCGTAGAGCACGATCTTCATCATCCCCCTGACGACGGTCATGTTGTCGGACTGGCGCTTGTGGTAGTGCCACCCCTTGACCACCCCGGGGTAGGCCGTCGTCATGTAGACCTGTCCGAATTTCTCGAACGCCTCGTCGTCGGCCCGGAGCATCTCCATCAGCCTCCCGCGCTCGTCGGGAATGACCTTCAATTTCTTGATCTTCACACCGTCGATCATGATCCCTTCCCTCTTCCCTTGACGCCCGTCACTCGAGCTTGTTCGCACCCGTTTTGGCCACCATGTTGCCCGCGTACATCAGCGAATCGAAGGTGCCGGCGTCGGACCACCACCCGTCGAGGACGTCCCAGGTAATCGTACCCTCGCGGATGTAGTGGTTGTTCACGTCCGTGATCTCCAGCTCGCCCCGGTTCGAGGGCTTCAGCGTCTTGATCACGTCGAATACCGTGGCGTCGTACATGTAGATGCCGATGACGGCGTAGTTCGAGGCCGGCTGCTTCGGCTTCTCGTCGATGCGCACGATGCGGTCCCCCTCGAAAGCCGGCACGCCGAAGCGTTGCGGGTCCGAGACCTCCTTGAGCAGGATCTTGGCGCCCCGCTCCTGTCTCTTGAAGGCCTCGACGGCCTTCCGGATGTTCTTCTCGATGATGTTGTCGCCCAGGACGACGGCGATCTTGTCCCCGTCGGCGAAGTAGGCGGCCAGGTCGAGGGCCGCCGCGATCCCTCCCTCCCCTTCCTGGTAGGTGTAGTTGAGGTGCTTCAGGCCGAACTCCTTGCCGTTTCCCAGCAGCTTCAGGAAATCCCCGGCGTTGTTCCCCCCCGTGACGATCAGGATCTCGTCGATGCCCGCGTTGACGAGCGTGCGGATGGGGTAGTAGATCATCGGCTCCCGGTAGAGGGGGAGAAGATGCTTGTTGGTGACCTTGGTCAGGGGGTGCATGCGGGTGCCGAGCCCCCCTGCGAGAACGATTCCTTTCATGGGATCCTCCATTCTGTCCCGAGGACGCGAATTGCGGTTTTATACCACATCCCGGCGGCAGGGCGGTAGGGGAAAACATCCCCGCCGTGACGTGGGCCCCTGTCGTCCCGGACGCTGCGGAATGAGCGTGCAGTCGTTTTCATCTTGTGCAGGCGACCCCGCTTTTGTATAGTATCTCTCTGCGTTACTCAAGGGTGAATCACACTGCAAGGGTCATTCCACAGACGGAGACTCCTGCGTTTCCTGTAGACGGGGATCGAGCATGACCGATGAACAGTACATGAAAATGGCCCTCGCCCTGGCGAGGCGGGGATCGCCCTGGGCCTGCCCCAACCCCCTCGTGGGGGCGGTAATCGTGAAAAACGGACGCGTCATCGGGAAGGGGTACCACCGGTGCTGCGGGGAAAACCACGCCGAGATCAACGCCATCGAGAGCGCGACGGAACCGGTCCGGGGCTCGACGGTCTACATCACCCTGGAGCCCTGCTCCCATCACGGAAGGACCCCGCCCTGCGTGGAGCGCCTGGTGAAGGAGAAGCCGGCTCGCGTCGTCATCGGGACGATCGACCCCAACCCGGTCGTTTCGGGCCGGGGGCTGGCGATGCTGAAGCGTCACGGGATCGAGACGCGCGCCGGCGTGCTCGAGGATCAGTGTCGAGACCTCAACGAGGTCTTCTTCAAGTACATCCGGAGCCGGATCCCCTTTGTCACGCTGAAATTCGCACAGTCCATCGACGGGAAGATCGCAACCTCCACGGGCCACTCCCGGTGGATCAGCTCGGAGCCTTCCCGGGTCTTCGCCCATCGCCTGCGAAGCCTGCACGACGCCATCCTCGTGGGTTCGGGCACGATCGTGAAAGACGACCCGGAGCTCACCTGCCGCCTCGTCAAGGGCCGCGACCCCCTTCGCGTCGTCGTGGACTCGGATCTGAAGATCGCCCCCGGGGCGAGGGTGCTGCAGGACCAGGCGCGCGCGCAAACCCTGGTTTTCACGACCTCCGGACACGACCGGAAGAAGAGAGCGCTGCTCGCGGAGCGCGGGATCGAGGTCCGGGTTGCCGGAAGGAAGCAGGTGGACCTCGCTGCCGTTCTCGAGGAACTGGGCAGGCGGGAGATCTCGTCGCTTCTCGTGGAAGGCGGGGCCGCGGTCCTGACCTCCTTCATCCGGGCACGCCTGGCAGACCGGCTGATCGTCATCTCCGCCCCGAAGATTTTCGGAAAGGGAACCGACGCCATCGGGGAGCTGGGCGTGCGGACCGTCGACCAGGCCGTTCCGGTTTCCATCCGGACGGTGTCGCACAAAAACGGGGACATCATCGTCGATGCCCGATTCATCAACGAATAAACCATGAACCCGCTGTAAGAAGGGATTCTTTTTCATGCCCGTGCTTTACACCCTGGACCCTGGACCCTTTACCCTGAACCCTCTTCCTGTAACGCCGGAGGCGCGCGACTGATGCCCTGGTATGCCGTCCACACGAGAAGCCGTCACGAGAGCAAGGTCTGCGACGGCCTGACCCTGAAGTCCATTCACGCCTTTCTGCCGAAGATCGAAACCTGGAGCCGCAGGAAGGACCGCAGGAAGAAAATCCAGCTGCCCATGTTCCCGGGGTACCTGTTCGTCGAAATGACGAGGGCCGACAACCAGGAGCGGCTCGACATCCTGAAAACCCCGGGGGTGGTCAAGATCCTCGGGACAACCCGGGGCAACATCCCCATTCCGGTGCCCGACGAAAAGATCGAGGCCATCCAGCGCCTTGTGGACTCGAAGGTGGAGATCCAGCACTACCGCTACCCCAAGGTCGGGGAGCGGGCACGGATCCTGGACGGGCCGTTCCGGGACATCGAGGGGCTCGTCGTGAAGGCCGACCCCCGGAAGGACCTCTTTGTGATCACGATCGAGATCCTCCAGCGCGCCGTGGCCATCGAGATGCAGGGGCTCCAGGTCGAACGGATCTAGGGGTTCGGGGCTAGGGTCTTGGGTATAGGGACTGAAGGTTAAAAAGATTTCTATAAGAAAATCCGTTTCCTTCCCGATACCCGATACCCTTCTTCTTATACCCTTTCTTCAAAGGCCCTCCTCGCTTCCTCTATAAAGCGTTCCTCCTCCCCCCGGTACTTCGGTGAGTGATGAAAGAGGACGAATCGCTTCACTCCCGCAAGCCGCGCCAGCCGGCCGGCCTGCCGGGCCGTCAGGTGATATTTCTCCCCGGCGCGTTCCCGGTCCTCATCGAGAAAGCAGGCTTCGACGAACAGCACGTCGGCGCCCCGGGCGAACTCCACGATGCGTTCGGAATTCCCGGGGCTGTCGATCACGTCCGAGACATAGACGATTCTCTGCCCGGGCGTTATCTTTGTGAGCTTCTCCTTCAACTCGCCCAGCCGGAAGACCCGCTCGACGACCCTGCGGTCCTCCCCTTTCCACCAAACACGGAAGGCACTCCCGTCGGGCTCGTTGCGGTGAATGCCGTCCTTCAGGGCGTTGATCCAGGCGCCTCCCGGCAGACCCATCTCGGCCAGGGCGTTCTTCTTGACGTTGACGCGGCGCTTCTCCTCGAGACGAAAGGCCAGACAGGGAACCTTGTGGTCCAGAAAGACGGCCTCCACCCGGTAGGCATCGCGCTCCACGATCGTCCCGTCGAAGGCCCCGATCTGTCTCTGCGGCCCGGGGCGAAAGGCTTCCCGGCACTGAAACACCGCGGTCTCCATTCGGCCGGGGTGAAGCTCCGTCACCCACAGCCGGAAATCGTTCTCGTAGTTTTCCACCAGGTTCCAGGTGTAGGCCCTGAGCTTCCCTTCCACGTTGTCGATGAAACCGGGCGGCCCGCAGAGGAACAGGTGTTTCTCCCGCCCGAGGCAGACGCGCAGCAGATGATCGAAGCCGATGAAGTGATCCATGTGCGTGTGGGTGACGAAGATCCGGTCGACCTTCAGGATCATCCGCGGCGGCAGCGCCCGGATGTCTCCCAGGTCGAACAGAAGGGCTTCCCTGCGATACCTCACGTCAAGGAAGAGGGCCGGGTCCCCGAACGGGTCGTTGACGAGTCGCGTGCTGAACATGGCAGCCTCACAGGCGCCTGGAGGCGCGAAGCGGGAGTGCTTTACCGACGCTCCTTCCGGCGGACCGGAGCGTGTTGCCCCATCCTGGTTGTATGTACTATGACCCCGCCGGGCCGTCAAGGCACGGGGCCAGAAATCCCTTGACATTCGAGCCCGGAAACGATTTATTGCGCAACTTGATTACCCTTTTCCGCCGGAGGAAGCACCTATGGCGAAAGCCCGCATCGTCATCGACAGGGAGCGTTGCAAGGAGTGCCACCTCTGCATCCTGGCATGCAAGAAAACCCTGATCGTCGCGACGGTCGAATTCAACACCAGGGGCTATCACCCCGTGGCCTCCAAGGACGGGGACGAGTGCACCGGCTGCACGCTGTGCGCCGTCACCTGCCCCGAGGCAGCCATCGAGGTCTACCGTGGATAAGACCCTCATCTCCGGAAACTGGGCCTGCGGGGAAGCCGCCATCCGGGCGGGCTGCCGGTTCTACGCAGGCTACCCCATCACGCCCCAGAACGAACTCACCGAGTACATGGCCGAACACATGCGCCAGGCCGAGGGCGGCACGTTCATCCAGGCCGAGAGCGAAATCGCGGCGGTCAACATGGTGCTGGGTGCCAGCGCCGCCGGTGCACGCGCCATGACGTCCTCGTCGAGCCCGGGCATCTCCCTCAAGCAGGAAGGGATCTCGGCGCTCGCGGCGGACGAGCTTCCCGCCGTGGTCGTCAACATGATGCGCGGGGGCCCGGGGCTGGGAAACATCCTGCCCTCGCAGGGGGACTACTTCCAGGCAACGCGCGGCGGCGGACACGGGGACTACCGAACGATCGTGCTGGCCCCTTCCTCGGTGCAGGAGCTGGCCGATCTCACCATGGACGCCTTCGACCTGGCCGACGCCTACCGCAACCCCGTGATGATCCTGGGCGACGGCATGACGGGGCAGATGATGGAACCCGTCGTCTTCGGGAAACCGAGACCCCGGCACTACAGCGAAAAATACGTGCTCAAGGGAAGCGGCGAGGGCAAGAGCCGTTTCATCCGCGCCCTCATCCTCGATGCCCTGCGGATGGAGGAGCACAACTGGAAGCTCGTGCGCAAGTACACCGTCATCGCCCAGAAGGAGGTCCGCTTCGAGACCTTCCGAACGGGCAACGCGAAGCTCGTCATCATCGCCTACGGCATCGCGGCCCGGATCGCCAAGGGGGCCATCAACCGGCTCCGGGACTCGGGCTACAAGGTGGGGCTCATCCGGCCCATCACGCTCTGGCCCTTCCCGGCGCAGATCATCCGCGACACGGCGGAGCGGATCGGCAAATTTCTCGTCTTCGAGATGAGCACGGGCCAGATGCTCGAGGACGTGCAGCTCGCATTGGAGGGCCGCGCCCGGGTCAGCTTCTACGGCCGTCCCGGCGGGGTCGTGCCCACGCCGGCGGAGCTCGCGAAGGCCATCGTTCAGGAATATCAGAGGTAGCGAACCGATGAAGAAGGTTTTCTCGAGGCCCAAATCGCTCAAGAACGTCGCGTTTCATTACTGTGCAGGATGCGGCCACAGCATCACGCACCGGCTCATCTGCGACGCCGTCGACCAGCTGGGCATCCGCGGCATCACGATCGGCGTGCCGCCGGCGGGCTGCGCCGTACTCGCCTACAACTACTTCGATATGGACATGCTCGAGGCGCCCCACGGGCGGGGCTGCGCCGTCGCCACGGGAATCAAGCGAACGCTGCCCGACCGGGTCGTCTTCTCCTACCAGGGAGACGGGGACCTCGCCGCCATCGGCACGGCCGAGACCTTCCACGCCGCCAACCGCGGCGAGAACATCACCGTCATCTTCATCAACAACGCCGTCTACGGCATGACCGGGGGCCAGATGGCCCCGACGACCCTGCTGGGCATGACGTCCACGACCTCGCCCCCGGGCCGGAGCGCCATTCTCGACGGGCACCCCATCCGCATGAGCGAAATCCTCGCCCAACTCGACGGGGCAACGTACATCGAACGATGCGCCGTGAACACGCCCCAGAACATCCTGCGCGCCGGCCGGGCCATCCGGAAGGCCTTCCAGTACCAGATGGACGGTGTCGGGTTCACCATGATCGAGGTCCTGTCCCAATGCCCGACCAACTGGAAGATGACGGCCGCCGAATCCTGCCGGTGGGTCGACGAGGTGATGGCGCAGACCTTCCCCGTCGGAGTGATCAAGGACATCGGCAAAGGAGAGCGGCATGCAGATTAAAACCGTCTTTGCAGGCTTCGGCGGCCAGGGCGTTCTCATGATGGGCTACAGCCTCGCCCACGCGGCCATGAACGAGGGCCTCCACGTCACGTACCTGCCGTCCTACGGCGCCGAGGTGCGCGGGGGGACGGCCAACTGCACCGTGGCCGTCTCGGACGAGGAAATCGCCTCGCCCGTGGCGTCCCAGCCCGATTTCATCATCGCGATGAACGGCCCCTCCCTCATGGCCTTCCAGACGAGGATCGCCCCCGGCGGTGCCTTTTTCCTGAACTCGTCCATCATCGAGGGACGGCCGAACCGGACGGACGTCTCGCTTTTCGAGATCCCCGCGGCCGGCATTGCCTCCGACCTGGGCAGCCCCCGGGTCCAGAATGTCGTGATGATGGGCGCCTACGTCAAGGCGACGAGGCTCGTGTCCGCCGACACCTACCTCAAGAGCCTCAAATCGATCCTGGGGGGACGGAAGAAGGCGGCGATGGAAATCAACCGGAAGGCCTTCGCGGCCGGCTACGATACCATCGACTAAACCAGGGGGAGCCCGTCTTTCATGACCATCAAGCAGATCTCCGTTCAGCTGGCAAACATCCCGGGGCAGCTCGCGAAGCTCGTGGACATCCTGGACAAGGAGGACATCAGCGCCAAGGCGATGTCCGCGGCCAGCACGGCCGAAAGCAGTGTCGTGCGGCTCGTTGTCAACGACCCGGACCGGGCGGAAAGAGTCCTGGAGACCTTCGGCTTCACCTTCGAGGTGCAACCGGTGCTCGCCGTCGAAGTGCCCTGCCACCCGGCAGGCATGAACGCCATCGTAAAGCCCCTCATGGATGCGGAGATCAACATCCACTACATCTACACGACCATCGAACGCATCGGGAAGGAAACGATCCTGATCCTGGGAGTCGACGACCACGAGGAAGCGGCCGCGATCCTCAAGGAACACTGGATCCACTTCGTGGGCGAGCAGATCTACAACCTCTAAAGAAGGGTATCGGGT
>JALOPC010000117.1 GCA_025454095.1 Syntrophales bacterium
GTCGGCCTGCCTGCCTGCCCGGCTCTCTCTCTCCCTGCCGGTTGCCGCCAGTACTTTCATGCCGCCTCTCCTTGCATCCAGGACCCGCTCGACCTGGGCCTCGCAGGGTTGCTTCGTTGGATGAACCGCCCGGTCGGAACTTTCGACCGGCCTGGGACCGTAAAGGGATAAACGCGAAAAATATGCACCGGGTTCCATAAATGATTTAGCAAGTGCGATGCCACGGGATTGCGGAGAGAAAATATTTGCTAAGTTCGCTTGGGAAAAGACTAAATCGAAGGGGTAACCCAACCTGCAAGGCGGGGATGCGGTACGGCGCGTCACGGGCCCGTTGCCGACGGCCGGGCCCCGGCCCTCCCGCGGGTTTCCAATCAGTTGAAATGACTCACGATCGTGAAAAGTGACCTTTATGTCGCCCGAGCTGACTTAAAGGTCGCCCAGAAGCAACTTCCACCGGGGGTTGCGGCGCATCTCGACGAGCTTCCGCTGGAGCTGCCTGACCGTAATCCCCAGGATCTGCGCGGCCTGTTTGCGGTCCCCCCTGGTGTGATTGAGCACGTACAGGACGTGGGTCTCGTAATTCTCCTTCAGGCTGCAGAGGTTGCGGGCGTAAAGGGGCGGTGCGGCGATCTCCTCGCCCAGGTGCCGCGGCATGACGGTGGCTGTGTCGCCCAGCAGCACGGCATTTTCGACGATCTGGGCCAGCTCCCGGACGTTTCCCGGGTAATCGCGGCGCAGCAGGATTTCCATCGCCTCGGGGCTGAACCCGTGGATCTGCTTGGCGTGCTTCTCGACGGCGAGCTTGAGGAAATGGGCGGCGAGCACCGGGATGTCGTCCTTGCGCTCCCGGAGCGGGGGCAGGTGGACATGGGCCGACCGGATGCGGTACATGAGATCGAGCCTGAATTTTCCCTCCTGGCAGGCCTTGTCCAGATCCTTGTTGGTCGCCGAAATGATGCGCACATCGACCCGGACGGGCTTCGTCTCGCCCAGCCGCGTGAACGACTTCTCCTCGAGGACGCGCAGGAGCTTCGATTGCATCTGCTGCGGGAACTCCCCGATCTCGTCGAGGAAGAGCGTGCCTCCATCGGCCTGCTCGAAAAACCCCTGGTAATCCCTGAGGGCCCCCGTGAAGGCACCCTTGATGTGCCCGAAAAACTGGCTCTCGAAGAGGGTCTCCGGGATGGACGAGATGTTCACGGCCACGAAGGGCCCCGCCGGCGAGGGCCCCTCCTGGTGGATTCCCCGGGCTAGAAGCTCCTTTCCCGTCCCGGACTCGCCCGTGATCAGGATGGGGTTGCCGCCCTTGGCCATGATCTGGGCGTAGGAGAGCAGCGCCCGGATCTGCGGCGACTCGGTCACAATCGCCGAGAACCCCTCGGGCTGCTTGGCGTCGCGGGCCTGGCGGGCCAGGTTCATCCCCGCCATCAGGCCCCTGCGCTCGTAGGCTCGCTCGAGGACCCTCATGAGGTGATCGTTGTCGACGGGCTTGACGAGGTAATCGTAGGCACCGAGACGGATGGCCTTCACGGCCTGCGCGATGACGTCGACGGCCGTGATGATGATGAACTCCGTTTGAGGCTTGAAGGGTTTCGACGACTCGAGCACCTGGATGCCGTCGACCTCGGGCATGAGGAGGTCGAGCAGCACGATGTCGTAATCGCCCGCCTTGATCCGCCGGATGGCGTCCTTCCCGCTGTCGCAGGTCTCCACATCCTTGATGCCCTGCCAGCGCAGGAGCCGCTTCATGGACGACAGGGTCACATCCTCGTCGTCGACAACAAGAATCTTCATGATTCATTCGTCCGTTTCGTTTATTTCGTTCTTTTCGTCAATGATACGCGTATCGGGTATCGGGTCTGTTTAAGGGGTTTCGGGTATAGGGGCTGAAGGAGCGAAAGCTTTCTTATAAACAAGATCTGCTTCCTTCCCTATACCCGAGCCCCGATACCCGATACCCTAAAATCTTTGTCTGGTAAGGCCGTCGAGGACCTCTTTGAGTTTCCGCAGTTCCGGCGCGCCTTTGAGGTGGATATCGGGTTCCTCTCCGCCCGGACCCGTGAATTCCTTCTTCATCCCCCCCCATGCAATCGTCGTGATGAGAGGGTGCCTTTCGCGGATGACCCGCAGGAACCGCCCGTAATCAAAACCGGCGGAAGGCTCCGTCATGAGGACAACGTCCACCTCGGGGTGTTGCTCCAGGTATTCCGTCAGGCGCTCCACCGACGGCTCGTCGTGGTAAAACCAGTGCACGAACCCGTCGTCGATCCCGCTGATCTGCATCTGGAGTTCCTCCACCCGCTCCGCGTCGCTATCCAGGGGCAAAAGAAGCGGCCGCAGGTTGGGCGTCGCGCCGGGCCCGAGGGGCAGAACCACGGTAAAGCGGCTCCCTATTCCCGGGCGGGAGAGGACACCGATTACCCCCTGGTGCTCCCGGATGAGACCGTACGAGACGGAAAGCCCCAGGCCGGTGCCGCCCGTGTCCCGCCGCGTCGTGAAGAAGGGTTCGAAGAGACGATCGAGGACGGCCCGGGTCATGCCGTGGCCGCTGTCTTCGATGGAGACAATCACGGCCCCGAGCCGTTTGAGGTGGCGCGTCGAGATGCGGATTCGCCCCTTCTCCTTGTCCGAAATCGACTGGTGCGCATTGACGAGCAGGTTGGCGAGCACCTGCTCCAGTTTCTGGAAGTGGCCCTGGACCGGCGGCAGGTCGCCATCCAGATCCAGGTCCAGCTTGGAGACGGAGCGCCGGATCTGTCCGCCCACGATCATGAGCGTCTTCTCCACCACGTCGTTGACGGAGATGGGCCGCGCCTGCGAACTCTCTTCGACACGGGCGAAATCCTTCAGGTTCGAGACAACCCGGTTGATCCGGTCCGAACCGATCCGGAAGGCGTTGATGATCTCGGCCATGTCGCCGCGCAGCTCTGCGTAGCTCACGCCGCGCTTGCCCCAGCCCGGGTTGGCGGCGGCATGTTCGGCAAGGACGGGTTCGCAGAGCTTCCAGATCTCCTCGAGGAGCGGGATGTTGTAGGCGATGAAGCTGTTGGGGTTGTTGATCTCGTGGACGACGCCCGCCACGATCTCGCCCAGGGAAGCCAGCTTGTGGGCCTGGATCACCTGCTGCAGGCGGGTGTTGGACTCCTGGAGGATGCGCTTTTCCTCGGTGACGTCCTGCCAGATCCCCACGATATGACCGATCGACCCCTCGGGGCCCCGGATGAGGCGGCAGTACTCGGAAAACCAGCGGTGGGACCCGTTCGCGGTCCGAAAACGGAATTCGCAGCCGCACATGCCCTTCGTGCCGATCCCCAGATGGCAGCTGCGCACCACGGGCCGGTCGTCGGGGTGTACGTGCTCGAAGAAAAAGGCCGGGTTTTTCACATACTCGTCGGGCCTGAAGCCGGTGAGTTCCTCGACGGTGCCCGTGATGTAGGTGATCTCCTCCTTCTCGCCGCCGGACGAGGTAAAGGTGACGATGGGAAGAGACTCCAGGACGACGGAGAGACGCTCGGAGGTCTGGGTCAGCCGCGTCTCCGTGTGCCGTCGCGACAGGGCCGCGCCGAGGGTGCTGGCCACCACGTTGAGGGCCTCCATCTCCACGTCGGACCACGTTCTCTCTTCGGTGCAGTCGTCGAAGCCGATGAAGCCCCACCAGCGGTCGCCGAGATAGACCGGGACGACGGCGATGGAGAGTATGCCCTGGGAGTCGAGAATTTTCCGCTCGCTTTCGGGAAACTCCCGCACGGCGCCGAAGATGTGCCCCCCGTTCCTCATGACTTCCGCCCAGCGGCCGAAGCCCTCCCGCTCCATGGCTAGGCCCTGCAGGGCGAAATTGTCGATCTCGGCCCTGATCCCCTCCGCAACCCACTCGTAGCGCTGGGTCGTGAGCAGGACGCCCTCCTCCGAGGTCCGGTTCTCGAAGAGGTAGACCCGGCTCACGCCGGTGACGGTGCCCAGACGGGCCAGGATTTCCCGGATGTCCGTCTCCCAGGAGGGGGCCTTCAGGAACCGCTCCGCCGCGAAGCTGGCGACCTCGAGGATGGCGTCGCGGTAACGCAGTTCCTCCTCGGAGCGCTTGCGCTCCGTGATGTCCCGGATCGACTCGATGGCGCCCACAAGATTGCCCTGCGAATCATACAGGGGAGCCGCCGTGCCGGACAGGTAGATCCTCTCCTTGCGGCCTCCACGGCCGGGGATGTAGCTTTCGCCGAACAGGATCTCCCCGCGCCGGTTGATCTTCGCGTAGAGAACTTCGACCTCCCTGTCGGGCGACAGGACCTGGTCGATGAGCAGCGGCCTGCGCTCCCCGTAGAACGGCACGGCATATTCGTAATTGCCCTTGCCGAGCATGTCCGTCGCCGCAATCCCTGTCATGGTCTCCATGGCGCGGTTCCAGGCGATGACCCGGCCGTCCCGGTCGATGACGAAGGTGGGATCGGGCAGGAACGAAATGATGTCCGAAAACCGCCTCTCGGAGTCCCGGAGGGCCTTGTCGGCCCGGTTGCGGTCCTCGATCTCCAGGATCAGGGCCTGGTTGGCCACCATCAGCTCCGACGTCCGCTCCAGCACGCGCCTCTCCAGTTCGTCCTGGTAGCGCTGCAGGGCCTCTTCTCCCCGCTTGCGGGACGTGATGTCCAGGGCTGTGAAGACGATCCCGGCCGAGAGGTCCCGGGGTTCGATGGCCTTCGAACTGAGCAGGATGTCCAGCATCGTGCCGTCCTTGCATCTCCAGCGGGTTTCGATCACCCCCGTGCCGCCCTGGATGACCTCGACATATTTTTCGCGACCCACGCGGTCGAATTCTTCCTCGCTCTCGTAGAGAATCCGGGCGCTCTTCTCGGCCAGTTCCTCCACGGCGTAGCCCAGCATGAGGGCCACCTGGTCGTTGGTCCAGCCCAGCACCCGGTCGTATACGAGACCGATCCCGATGGGGGCCGCCTGGAAGATGCTCTTCAGAAGCGCCTCGCTCTGCTTCAGGGCCTCCTCGGAGCGCCGCCGGTCGGTGATGTCCTGGGCGTAGATGACAAGCCGGCCGACCTTGCCCCGGGAATCGAAGATGGGGTAGATGCTCTGTTCCAGCCACCGTCCCGCCCGCTCGTCGGTGAAGCGCAGGGGATACCCGTTCTGGATCACCTCCCGGATCCGTTCCCTTCGGTGCTCCGCGAGCTCCGGGCTCAGATACCCGTAGGCGCACGTCCCGGTGACGGCATCCAGGGTCGTGCCCAGCCTCCGGGCGAAGGTCTCGTTGGCCGCGAGCACGACCCCCTCCGTGTCGACGAGCGCGAAGGATTCCGTGGCGGCATTGAGCATGGCGCTTGCCGTCTCGAGGCTGTCTCGCAGGGCCTCCTCGGCCCGTTTGCGCTCCGTGATGTCGTTGTAAACGACAAAGGCCGCATTCTGTCCGTCGTATTCGATGAGGCTCGCGGAGACGAGCATCCAGCGCACCGCTCCTTGGGCGGTCCGCAGGGCACACTCGTATTCCGTCACCCTGCCTGCCGCCAGCAGGTCCTCCACGAAGCGGTCGCGGTCATCCGGACGGACCCAGAATTCGCCGGCCTGGGCCCCGACCGCAGCGGCCATGGGCACGTCGAAGGTGCGGCAGGCCCGCTCGTTCACGAACAGGATGCGGCCCGTGGCGAGCGAGGTGACCACGACGGGGTACTCGGCATTTTCG
>JALOPC010000118.1 GCA_025454095.1 Syntrophales bacterium
TCGTGAACCTGGAAAACGGGCTTGTCCTTCCCTTTGTGCCCCTGGAGGACCGGGAGGTGAGGAAGGGCCACATTTCGATCGTGGCCCAGAGCGGCGGGGTCGCCCTGGACTGCATGCGGCTTCTCTCCTACGAGAACCTCGGCGCGAGCAAGCTCATCAGCATGGGCAACAAGCTCGACGTCAACGAAAACGACTTCCTCGGCTTCCTGCGGACCGACCCGGACACGCAGGTCATCGGCTTTTACCTCGAGAACGTGTCCGACGGCGGCGGGCTGATGAAGCTGGCGGCGACGACGGACAAGCCCCTCGTCGTCCTCAAGGCCAACACGAACCCCGTGAGCCACCACGCGGCGCGGTTCCACACGGCGGCGCTTGCCGGGGACGACGAGGTCGTGACGGCGGCCTTGCGCCAGGCGGGGATCCACCGCGTCCAGAACCTCGCGGAGATGATGGAGTGCTTCAAGGTCTTTTCGCTGCCCGTCATCAAGGGCCCGCGGCTTGCCGTGCTGGGGCGCTCGGGCGGGCAGGCCGTCCTGCTGGCCGACGCCGTGCACCGCTACGGCTTCGAGCTTGCCCGGCTCTCCGACGATTTCTTCGGCCACGTCAGGCAGCACATCCGTGCGGGGGTCATCCGGATGTCCAACCCGCTGGACATGGGCGACATCTTCGACATCGACAGCTACGCGGGGATCGTGGAGAAGGCCCTTGCCGAGGAGGGCGTCGACGGGGTCGTGTTCAGCCACGCCTACGTGGCGAACCTGGAGGTCGCGCCGACGAAGCGCCTGCTCGAGGCTTCCCTCGCCCTCTCCCATCGGTACGGCAAGCCCGTGATCCCCTGCATCATCCCCGACAAGCATACCTGGTTCACCGTGAAGGAGGAGACGGGTACCTTCCTGTTCGAAGACGTCGACATGGCCATGAAGGCGCTGTCGCGCTCGCTGTGGCATCACCGCTTCCAGTCCGGAAGGGGGGCGCGGCCGCTGAAGGCGCCCTCGCGCGCCCGCAGGAAGCCTGTCCTGGCGAAGGGCTTCATGGGGCCCGACGAGGCCTTTTCCCTCCTCGCGCCCTACGGTGTGCCCGCTGCGGACGCTCTCGTCGCCCTCAGCGCCGACGAGGCCGCCCGGGCGGCGCGGCGGCTTCGGTACCCCGTGGCGCTCAAGACGGCCGATCCCGGGGTGCTGCACAAGACGGAGAAGGGCGGCGTGGCGTTGGGCATCCGGTCCGAGGCGGAGCTGCGGAAAGCCTTCAGGGCCATGAAGGCGAAGCGCTGCCTTGTCCAGAAGATGGCGCCGGAGGGCACGGAAGTCATCATCGGGGCCCGCAGGGACAGCGAGTTCGGCCACGTGATTCTCTTCGGTCTCGGCGGGATCTTCGTCGAACTGCTGAAGGACACGGCCATGCGGGTCGCCCCGCTGACGGCGAAGGATGCGGAGGCCATGGTGCGGGACATCAAGGCGGCAGGCCTTCTCAACGGGTTCCGGGGCAGGGGGCCCCTCGACGTGAAGGCCCTCGGCCGCTGCATCGCAGGCGTCTCGAAGCTCCTGGCGGATCACCCCGAAATCGGCAACATTGACATCAACCCGCTCATCCTTTACGGTAAGGGGCAGGGCTGCATCGCCGTAGACGCGAAGATCGAGGTCTCGTAATACAGGGTATAGGGTCTGAGGGAACTAAATCAGGGGTCTAGGGTCTAGGGTTTCGGGTATAGGGTCTGAAGGTACTAAGGACTGTTGTATAGACTAATCTTTTTCCACCCCGATACCCGATACCCTGAACCCGATGCCCTTCTTCATTTACCCTAGTCCCGATACCCTTCTTTGTACCCCCTTCTCATTGCCGCAAGACGGCGTGTTTCTTGCAAATTCCGCCTTCCAGGGAGGCATTTTATGAGGCGCAGTCTCATCGGGGGGATTCTTTTTTGCGCGTTCTGCGCCGTCCTGACCGCTTGCGCGACGGGCGGAGGAGACTCCCGCCCCGAAGATGCGCTTTCCCTCTACGTGACGGCCTATCTGGAGGGGCGTTACGAGGATGCGTGGCAGCTCCTCAGCTCGGATGACCGGGGGGAGAAGAGTCTCGAAGCCTGGCTCGACGAGAGGAAAGACTCGGGCACCTTCCTTGCCCGCAACCTGCACCGGCTCGTCGGGCACGAGATCCTGGATGTCACCCGGGCGGATGAGAACAACGCCCGCGCGACGGTGGAGATCCGCATCCCCGATTTCCGCGTCGTCGTCGGCGAGGTCTCCGGCGCCATGGAGCAGGCGGCCTGGCCCGCAGGAGCCCTCGAGAACGTATCCTTCGTGCGCCGCAACGTGGGGGC
The DNA here is from genome assembly GCA_025454095.1 of Syntrophales bacterium. Taxonomy (GTDB): domain Bacteria; phylum Desulfobacterota; class Syntrophia; order Syntrophales; family UBA2192; genus UBA2192. Next base: position 2,318 of record JALOPC010000118.1, read on the forward strand.
CTTCGAGCAGAAGTACCAGACCCAGGGCATCCCGAAGCGAACGATCCGGGAGACCGTTCTGCTTGTCCGGGAAGACGGGCAGTGGAGGGTCCGGGCGGGCCTGCGCGGGAGGAAGTGAAAGCCATGACGTGGGTTCGTGAAGCCCTTCTCTTTGCGGCAGGGATCACCCTCTTTCTCTTCGGGATGATGCGCCTGAGCGAGGAGGTCCAGCAGTACCTCAGCAACGTCCGTATCCGGCAGTTCTTCCGGCTGGCCGTCAAACGGCCCCTGTACGGGCTGGCAACGGGCATCGTCACGACGGTCCTGTTCCAGAGCAGCACGGCCACCTCCGTGCTCGTCGTCGGCATGGTGAGCGCCGGCCTCATGAGTTTCTACCGGTCGCTGGCGATCATTCTCGGGGCCGACGTGGGCACCACCGTCACGGTTCAGCTCGTCGTCTGGAAGGTCACCGAAATATCGCCCGTCATCGTGTTCTGCGGCGGCATGCTCTGGTTTTTCGGGCAGCTGCGCTGGAAGAAGATCGGCGAAGGGATTTTCTATTTCGGCCTCATCTTCTTCGGCCTGGAGCTGGTCTCGCTGGCCACGGCGCCGTTTAAAGAAAGTGCGGCCGTGCGGGAACTGTTCCAGGGGGCGAGCCATCCGCTGCTGGGGCTTGCAATCGGGGTTGTCGCCGCCTCCCTGATCCACTCCTCGGCGATCCCCATCACGATCCTGGTCATCCTGGCGCACAACGGCGTCATCACCCTCTACCATGCCCTGCCGATCGTCTTCGGCGCCAACATCGGCACCGCGATCACGGCGCTGCTGGCGAGCCTCGTGGCCAACATCAACGGCAAGCGCACGGCCCTGGCGCATTTTCTGTTCAAGTTCATCGGTGCCGTGATGTGCATGCTGGCCCTTCCCCTGTTCCTGCGGCTCCTGGCGGAACTCAGCCCCGAGGTGGCCCAGCAGATCGCCTTCGGGCACCTGCTGTTCAACGTCTTCGTCGTGGCCTTCTTCTTTTTCTTCCTCCAGCCCTTCTCCTACCTCGTGGAGAGGATCATCCCCGGCAAGGTCGAGACGCTGCCCATCTGGCCCGAGTTCCTCGACGACCGGTATCTCCAGGACCCGGCGGCGGCCCTCGAACAGGTCCGCAAGGAACTGCGGCGGCAGATGTTCCTTGTCCAGCGGATGTGCGCGTCGAGCATCAACCTCATTTCCCATTTCGGCGAGGGCCGGGCCCGCGACATCCGTTACATCGAACTGGTTGTGGACAACCTCAGGAGGGAACTGAACCGGTACCTGATGAAGATCTCCAAGGGCGGGCTTTCCGTCGATCTGGCCCGGAAGCTGTTCGCCTATTCCGGGATCTCGGACGACATCGAGAGGATCGGCAACCACGCCGTCTACGTCGTGGGGCTTGCCAGAGTACGGCACAAGGGCGACATCGAATTCACGAGGTGGGCCTATGCGGAGATCGAGGAGATTGCCGAGCTGATCAACCGCAACATGGAGGATGCCGTGTCCCTTCTGGACGGGATCACCGGCGAGCTGATCTCGCGGATCTTTTCCCGCGAGGACCGCATCGACCGGCTGGTCCGGGAGGCGCGCAAGCGGCACCAGGAACGCTACCACACCGGCGCCTGCCAGCCCGAGGCAGGGCCGATTTTCGTCGAGATGCTCCTGCGCCTGGAGCGCATGTCCGATCACTGCGAGAACATCGCGGAGTACGCGAGGGACTTGAAATAGGGTATCGGGTATCGGGGATAGGGTATAGGGAAGGAAGTGGAATGTGGTTATAAAAAAATCTCTTGTACCCTCGGCCCCTAGACCCGAGACCCTAGCCCCTATACCCCTTACTTTGGACGCACGCTGCTTGCCTGCGGGCCTCTCAGGCCGTGTTCCTCGATGAATACCACATCCATTCCCACCTGCATGTCTTCGAAATGCTCGTCGCCGACGCTGTTGCGGTGGAAGTAGACGCTTCGCCCGTCCGATGCGGCGATGAACCCGTATCCCGCCTCCGGGTAGAGCGAGGCGATCCGCCCTCGGGGGGACTCCTCGTGTCGCTTGACCTCTCCGCGTTTCCTCCGCGCGTGGGCCTGCAACCTCCGCAGGGCCGCATCGAAGGCCAGGTTGATCGCCTTGTGGAGGTCCTCGTGCGCCTCGCGGCGGATGACGATGTCCTTGCCGGGCATGGACAGGTCGATCCTGGCGTTGTAGACGACCCCGGAATTGCGGTTGCGATGCGGAACCTCCAGCAGCACCCGGCAGCTCGTCATGTCGCGATGGAACTTGTCGAGTTTTTCCGATTTTTTCAGGATAAGATGCTCGATTTCGCCGGTGATCTCGAAATTACGGGAGGTGATCTGGAGAGGGATTCGTGCCATGGTCATTCCCTCCTGATGAAGTTGTTTTCATGATAACATGGGGGCCGGTGCGCGTCAAGAAACCCGGGCGCTCGAAGCGCGCGGATGCCGTTTCTCTACTAATTCTTGACATTTCCGAAATCGATCCGTTAGATGGAACCAACGCGGCTGCCGTGGAAAACGACGGCCCGCGCCCGCCGCCTGCAACGGGCCTTCCCGATGGGCGGCCCTGTCACCCGGCCGGCCCGCACCCGGCAGGAACGGGAACGCCGCGGGCCCCGCGGGTATCGAGGAAGCCTGCTCGATGCAGGCGCACGAGGTTTGACATGCCTGCAAAGCGCCCTGAAAAACCCCCGGCCGGCAGGAAAAGGAAGACTGCCGGCGATCATGCCGACCCTGTCGCGCGCAAGCGCGTCACAACAGGGGCGGGGAGCGTGCAGCGAAGCCGGGCGAAGGCCGGGCCTTCCCCCGTGCCCGCACGGGAAGGCGGGGATCTGTACACGAGCCTTTTCAGGGACAGCCACACCATCATGCTGATCATCGACCCCGGCGACGGGCGCATCGTGGATGCCAACCGGGCGGCCGTCCGGTTTTACGGGTATCCGGCCCGGGTGCTGAAGACCATGCGGATCGGCGACATCAACCTGCTCGACGAGAAGCCGCTCCGCGCGAAGATAAAGCAGGCCGCGAGGGAGGAGAAGCGTCGCTTCCATTTCCGGCACCGTCTTGCCGGGGGGGGGATTCGCGACGTCGAGGTTGCGAGCGGCCCGATCCTTCTCGGGGGCAGGAAACTGCTCTACTCCATCGTACACGACATCACGGAGCGCAGGAAGTCCGAGGAGGCGTTGCGGGACAGCGAAAAACGCTATCGGCTGCTCGTCGAAAATGCCGAGTACCCCGTCGTGGTCACCTCGCTCGCCACGGGCCGCATCCTGTTCGTGAACG
>JALOPC010000375.1 GCA_025454095.1 Syntrophales bacterium
CGAGCGGGCCATGATGGAGTCGCTCACGGCCATCAAGCGCGCCGGGGCGGACATCATCCTGACCTACTTTGCGCCTGAGGCGGCGAGGCTGCTGCAAAAGTAAGGGGATCGGGTACAGGGTCCAGGGGGAATTCGAAGAAGCGGCCATGTCATTCCTGCGTAAGCAGGAATCCAGGGTGAATGAAGACATTCTACGTCTATATTCTGTCCAGTAGGAGGAATGGGACGCTATATATCGGCGTCACCAATGATCTTGTTCGCAGAGTATATGATCACAAGAATGTCGTGATTCAGGGATTTACCCAGAAGTATCAAGTGCATACTCTTGTTTATTATGAGTCATACAGGGATGTGCAAGACGCGTTGGCTAGAGAGAAAAGGCTGAAGAAGTGGAAGCGTCAGTGGAAGATTGACCTGATCGAGAAAGAGAATCCCGGCTGGAATGATCTTTACGATCAAATCATAAAGTGAGCGTTAGTGTTGCCTGTCATTCCCTCGAAAGAGGGAATCCAGATGGATGCCCGTTTTCACGGGCATGACATGGTTCCTTAAACGATTGGAGATGTATTGGGTTTATTGAAGGGATTCCCGCCTGCGCGGGAACGACAATGAGCGATGAGCCATCCTGCACATATTGAGAAATCGAAAGCGACCAGGGACCGGATGGTTCTTCCCGGGACGCTGCGCATGGTGGCCTGGGAGGTGACGCGCAGCTGCAACCTGGCCTGCGTCCACTGCCGGGCCTCGTCGGTTCCCTACGAGGGGGAGCTCGACACGGCTCGCTGCCTGCGCCTGCTCGACGAAATCGCCGCCTTCAGCCAGCCCGTCATCATCCTGACCGGGGGCGAGCCGCTTCTGCGTCCCGACATCTTCGAGATCGCGGCCTACGGCGACGCGAAGGGGCTGCGGATGGTCATGGCCACCAACGGGACCCTCGTGGACGACGCCACGGCACGGAGAATCCGCGAAGCCGGGATCCGGCGCGTGAGCATCAGCCTCGACGGCGTGGATGCCGCGCGGCACGACGCGTTCCGGCAGGTGCCGGGGGCCTTCGAGGGGGCGCTTGCGGGCATCGAGGCCCTGAAGCGGGCCGGCGTCGAGTTCCAGATCAACACGACGATCACCCGCATGAACCTCGACCAGGTCGAGGATCTTCTCGCGCTGGCGCAAGAACTGGGCGCGGCGGCGCACCACGTCTTTCTCCTCGTGCCGACGGGCCGCGGCAAGGAAATGGCGCACCAGGCCATCTCCGCCGAGGAGTACGAGAAGACGCTGGAGTGGTTCTACGAGACGGGGCTTTCCTGCCCCATGCAGCTCAAGGCCACCTGCGCGCCGCACTTCTACCGGATCTACCACCGGCGCAAAAAGGAGCGGACGGAGAAGTCCCTCCCCGAGAACCCCCTTCACGCCATGACGCGGGGCTGCCTGGGCGGCAGTTCGTTCGTGTTCATCTCCCACCGGGGCCAGGCGCAGCCCTGCGGGTACCTCGAGCTCGACTGCGGGCAATTGAAGGACAAGCCGTTCGAGGAGATCTGGAAGGACTCGAAGATCTTCCGCGACCTGCGCGACCTGCGCAAGTACGGCGGCAAGTGCGGCCGCTGCGAGTTCGTCACCGTCTGCGGCGGCTGCCGGGCCCGGGCCTACGAGAAAACAGGCGACTACCTGGCCGAAGAGCCGCTGTGCATCTACGAACCCCGTAAGAAGTGAAAATCCCCCTTTATCCCCCTTTCACAAAGGGGGAAAGAGGGGGATTTAGACGAAACAGACCAGACAGACCAGATGGACGAGACAGACCGTAAAATCCTGAACATCCTCCAGACGCGCTTCCCGCTGGTGCCGGAGCCCTATGACGCCGTGGGCGAGGAACTCGGCCTGTCCGGGGACGAGGTCGTCGAGAGCGGGTGCGCAGGCTCAAGGCCGAGGGCGTCATCCGCCGGATCGGCGCCGTGTTCGACTCGCGCCGGCTGGGCTACGCGAGCACCCTGTGCGCCGCGAGGGTGCCGGAAGAGAAGATCCGGGCCTTCGTGGAGATTGTGAACGGCTACCCCGGCGTGACGCACAACTACCGTCGCGGGCACGAGTACAACGTGAGATCCGCAGCAGGACGGGCGTCGAGGACGTGATCAGCATGCCTGCGATCAGGACCTTTAAAATCAACGCCACCTTCGAGTTGTAAAGGCCGGTGACCGGGGGCGCATCCCTTGCTCTGCGCTGCGATCGTCTGCCGGTTTGGCGTTTGTGAAGTTAGGAAGAGCAGAAGTGAGGAAGAGCGGAAAAGATACAGAAATCTTCAATCCGCGCCTATCTTCCGCTCTTCATAGCTTCCTCACTTCCATCTTTTCAGGGCGCCTTGCATCTGCACCTTTTTGAACAGCCCTTGAGGAAGTAAGCCTGGGAAATTCGGTCATGACCAAACCATTATCGCAAAAACCTACTCTGTATCTCATCGACGGAAGCAATTACGTCTACCGGGCCTTCTTCGCCATCCAGGGCCTGACCAACTCGCGCGGGTTCCCGACCAATGCCGTCTACGGGTTCAACAACATGCTCGGCAAGCTCCTGCGCGACCGGAAGCCCGAGCACATCGCCGTTGTTTTCGATGCCAAGGGGCCCACGTTCCGCAACGAGGCTTTCGAGGATTACAAGGCCCACCGCAAGCCCATGCCCGACGAACTCAAGCCCCAGATCGGCGTGATCAAGCAGCTCGTCCGCGCTTACCGGATCCCCCTGCTGGAGATCGAGGGCATCGAGGCCGACGACGTGATCGGCACCCTGGCCCGGAAGTTCGAGGCCGAGGGCGTGAAGGTCGTCATCGTCTCGGGCGACAAGGATCTCATGCAGCTCGTTTCGGGCGGGGTGGTCATGGTCGACACGATGAAGGACAAGACCTACGACGCCGCCGGCGTCGAGGAGCGCTTCGGCGTGGAGCCCGGGAAGGTGGCCGAGGTGCTGGGCCTCATGGGCGATGCGTCGGACAACATCCCCGGAGTGCCCGGCGTGGGGCCCAAGACGGCGCTTCAGCTCATCAAGGAATACGGTTCCGTCGAGGGCGTGCTGCAGAACGCGGCCAAGATCCGAAACGAGCGGGTCCGCAAGGCCCTCACCGAGCACGCGGACCAGGCAAGGCTCTCCCGGGAGCTTGCCACGGTGAAGACCGACGCCGAGGTGGACCTGCCCCTGGAGAGTGCGCACTACGCGGGGCCCGACCGGGAGACCCTGAAGGCCCTGTTCAAGGAGATGGAGTTCACCTCGCTCATCCAGGACCTGGAGGTCCGCGACCGGGCCGAAAGCGGCCCGGTCCGCCTCGTCTCGACCGCGGAGGAGCTTCACGGGTTGATCCGCGGCATCGAAGGGGCCGGTGAGGTCTCCCTGTACCCGGTGCTCTCGTCCGAGCTGCCCATGTACGGCGATCTCGTGGGGATCGGCCTCGCGCACACGCCGGGAGAGGCCTTCTTCGTCTCCCTGGCGGCGAGCAGGGCGGCGTGGCGCGATCACGTTCTCAAAACGCTCTCGCCGATCCTGTCCGGCGACAGGATCCCCAAGCACGGCCACGATCTGAAGAATGTCCTCATTGCGTGGGCCCGGCTGGGGATCCCCCTGCGCGGGACGGGGGACGACACCATGGTGGCCTCCTACCTGCTGAATCCCTCGAAGAAGGCCCACGACATCGCCGAGGCGGCCCGGGAATTTCTCGAC
>JALOPC010000119.1 GCA_025454095.1 Syntrophales bacterium
CTCGAGGACGAAACACCGACCCCCCGCATCCTCGACCACGGTCCTCGAGAGGGACCGCTCGGGGCTGCCTGCCGGCGCCAGCTCCGGCCGCTCGGCCTTGAACTCCATATTCCAGTGTCGAAGGACATCCACCAGCAGGTTGCGATTCATGAATTCTCTCTACGAAAGAAACTAAAATCCCCCTTGCATCCCCCTTTGAAAAAGGGGGAACGAGGGGGATTTGTAGCCTTGTTGTTTGCTGCTTGCGGCTTGTTGAGCCGCGTCATCGATTCGTCCATTTCATCCACGCGGCCGCCGTCCAGCCCCAGACGGCATTGAAGAGGATGACGAAGGCGGGCGTCCACATCCCGAGATCGAGGCCCATCAATCCCTTGCCGAGGCGAAGCGGGAAGATCACGAAGAGCTGAACGAGGGTGGGACCGATGCTGAAGAACAGGCCGCGCAGGAAGACGTTTTTCTCCCACAGCGGGACGACGAACAGCAGGCCCCAGATCCCGCCCCACACAATCCTCGGGTAGATCCACGCCGGCGTCATCGGGGCCGAGAGGCTCACGCCGAGCGCCGCCGTGAGGCCGTACTTCACGGCAAGCCAGAGGCACAGGCTGTTGACGAGCCCGCCCAGCGCCCCGGCGCTGAAGGCGAGGGTCAGGGTTCTCGCGAATTTTCTCATGTCTGCTCCCCGGTTGTGGATTTTTTGTGGCGTTTCGTGACGGGCCTCGTCCGCAGCAGCAGATAGGTCGCCCCGGCCCCGCCGTCGCAGAGCCTCGCGCTCGAGTAGGCGATCACCCACTTGCGCCAGGGCCCCCGCGTCAGCCACTCGGTCACCTTGGCCTTCAGGACCGGCTCGCCCTGCGAGGAAAGCCCCCTGCCGTGGATGACGAGAAGCGAGCGGCGGTTCCGGATCACAGAGTCGCGGAGGAAATCCTCGAAGGCGATGCGGGCCTCCTCGACGCCCATGCCGTGCAGATCGATGTGGGCCTGTATGGAGAACTCTCCCCGGTGCAGGCGCTCGGCCATCTTCGGACTCACCCGGTAGCCCGTCCCCTCGATGTACTCGGGCGTGTCGGCCACCACAAAACCCCGGCCGGAGGCGATGAGAGCCTTCATCCCTTCCACGGCATCCTCCCCTGCGGCCTTCGGCGCCGAGCCCGCCGGTGGCGGCGCCCCCCGCCCCTCTTCCCGTTGCGGGCCGCTCACGGGGCGGATGCCCTCCATGGCTCGGAGAAAGCACTCCCTCTCCACCTCCGGGTCGTCCGCCGCGGGCCGGGCGACGGGCTTTTCCGGCTCCTTCGTCCCGGCGGCAGGGGTTTCCTTGAGACGGGATTTCAGTCCCTTGAAGGGTTGATGCCCAAACGATGTCCGATTCGGTTCCACGGTCCGTTCCGGCTGCCGACCCGTTTCAGAGGTCGTAGAGTGTTTCGTCGACCGACGGCCGAAGGCCCTTTTTCCCCCGGACGGCCTTCTTGGCCAGGGAGAAGAGATCCTCGTCCCCGAGGGAATCCCCCATCTCCTCCTCGATCCGGTCCGGGTCCTCCCCCTTCTCCATCCGGGCGAGGGCCTCCTCCATCTTCGGCCCGAGGGCAAGCCCCGTGGCGTCCGTCAATTTCCGCATCAGCCGGGCCGCCTGGCGGGGGTCGTTCTCGTCGAGCCCGTCGGCTTCCCGCGCGATCATCTCCATGGCCTTTTCCATTTTCGACTCGTCGAGTCCGGCCAGCTCGTCGCCCCCGGCCTCCTCCTTCTTCCCGGAGAGCTTCGCGAAGACCGACATCTGGCGCTGGAGCCTGACCTTCCTGCACTTCGGGCAGAAGGGGACCTTCTCCGTGTTCACGCTCCGGGAGAAGAAATTGTAGATCGTGTTGCACTTGCGGCAGTAGAATTCGTAGATGGGCATGGGGACCTACCTCGCCTGATCGTTGAGCATCATTGTAGCGATTCATGGCTCAAAATCAAGAGAGCTGTCCGTCTGAACACTGCGAAACCGTTTTGCCGGGCCTCTTCCCTTCTTCCCCATCCATCGCCTGCAGGCGCGCAACGCGCTCCGCCAGGGGCGGGTGGGAGTAGTAGAAGGCGACGTAGGCCGGGTGGGGGTGGAGGTTGGCCAGGTTCTCCTTCGCGAGGCGCTTGAGGGCCTCCGCGAGGAACCGCGTTGTGCCGATGAGCCCCAGGGCGAAGCGGTCGGCGTCCCGCTCGTACTTGCGCGAGACGGCGGCACCCAGCGGGGTGAAGAAGAACGCGGCCGGCTTCAGGACGATCGCCGCGAGCAGCAGCCCCGCGTACGGCACGGGGGCGGCAAAACCGAAGGTCTCGTAGAGCAGCGGCCAGCCCATGAGCCGGAAGACCAGGTAGAAGCCGACGAAGGTCACGACCTCCATGGCAAGGAGCTGCTTGAACACGTGGCGCAGTTTCCAGTGGCCGATCTCGTGGGCGAGCACGGAGGCGATCTCGTCGTGGCTGTGGGTCGCGAGGAGCGTGTCGAAGAGCACGATCCGCTTGGAGCGGCCGAGACCCGTGAAGTAGGCGTTGGAGTGCCGGCTCCGTTTCCCCGCGTCGACCTCGAAGATCCCCTCGGCCCGCAGGCCCGCCTTTTCGGCGAGGGCCAGGATGCGGTCCCGCAGCGCCTCGTCCTTCACGGGGACGTACGTGTTGAACAGCGGGGCGATCACCAGGGGGTAGAGCCAGATCATGAGCATCTGGAACAGGGCGAAGAACGCCCAGGCGGCAAGCCACCAGGCCTGCGGCAGCCAGTGGACGAGCGCGAAGAAGGGGATGAACAGCAGGGCCATCAGGACGACGGAGACGGCCGTCGACTTGGCGAGATCCGCAAGCCAGAGCCCCGGCGTGATCGTGCTGAAGCCGTATTTCTTTTCGATCACGAAGGTGCCGTAGAGGCTGAAGGGGACGTCGAGCAGGACGCCCGCCCCGTAGAGGATGCCGAAGAACAGCGTGCCCGACCAGACCGCGTGGAGGCCCAGGGATTCGATTGCGCCGGCCAGCCAGGGCAGGGCCCCGCCCGCCAGCACGGCCAGCAGGATCGCGTCGTCGGCGAGCGACTCCAGCGAGTGGAAACGCGACGACTCGACGGTGTAGTCGCGCATGCGGGCCAGGGTCGCGCCGTCGATCTCGTCCCGGAAGGCTTCGGGGACGATGTGCCCGTGCTCGCGCAGGTGGGCGATGTTCATCCGGGCCAGGGCGTACCGGGCGAGGGCGGCGGCGGCGAACAGGGCGATGAAAGCCCCGAACAGGGCGTTGAACTGGATCATGACGTCCGTTTCCTGGGTCACGCGGGCGGGAAGGCGTTCCGGTAGATCTCTGCGAAGCGGTCCTTGCCCCCGGCCATCATGAGGGTCAGCGGCATGGCCTCGCGCCCCAGGGCCAGCATCCGCTCCGTGAGACGGCGGATGTCCCACTGGGCGTGGCGGTCGGCCCGGAGCCGCGCGATGTGGTAGAGCTCGCGGGCGTTCATCTTCATGAGGACCCGCTTGCGGTGGGCGTTGGTGAGGATGTAGGGCGCCGCCGCGGGCACGGCGCGCCGGATCGCCTCGTAGGTTTCCTCCGAGCGGGCCGCCATCTCGCGGAAGGGCTTCTCCATCCCGATGGCGGCAATGGAGGGCGGCACGGTCACGTCGAGGGCCGGGTCGTAGTCCTGGCTCACGAGGGTGGCCATCCGGTGCCGCTTGAGCTGCGCAAAGCACGAAGCGCTCACGGCAAGGTCGAACTGCAGGTCCGCGTTCTCGAACTCCCTCAGCGGGGTGTCCCAGGCCTTCATGCAGCGGAAGGAGGCCTTGAAGAGGCCGGCCCGGTCTTCGGCGGACAGGGCTGCCGCGGCGCGGCGGCACTCGTCCAGGGGCAGCCGGGAGGCGGCATGGAGGAGCGCGGCGGCGACGAGGGTGTCGGCGTCGGGGGTTGCCCAGGCGAGGCGGACTTCCTCCACGGGCCCGGCGGCCCGGGGCTGTCCCGCCCGGCCGAGGATCGACCCGGCGATCGCCCGGAGATCGTCCCTCGTTGCGCAGTCGAACTCCGTGGCCGCCGTGTAGCGGACGAGCGAGGGCGCGATGCCCTTCGTCGCGCCGTAGAGCTGCCGGCTGTACTCCTTCGCCTCGTCGAGCGGGTGGGCGGCGAGCCGGCGCAGCATGAGCTCGAGGTTGCGCGTGTTGAGCGTCATCCCCAGCTGGGCCTCCGTGGCGAGGCACAGGACGTAGCGCGCGTCCTCCTTGGCCCAGCCCTCCAGCATGGCGCGGTTGGCGGGGACGGCGGCCAGTTCCCGGTTCTCGTCGAGGACCCAGGGCAGCAGCCCCTCGTAGAGGCGGTGATAGAATGCGTTCTGGGCCTTGACGGTCCGCGTGAACGTCTCGGCGAGGCCGGCATCGCGGATCTCCCGGGGGACGACGAAGTCGTCCTGCAGCAGCACGTAGCGCTGGGACTTCTCCGTGTAGGAGCAGAGGCGGAACTTCTCGATTTCCTCGACGAGCAGGCGCGAGACCCCCAGGACGTCGATGTTGAAGACGGCGTGTTCGGCGATCGAGCTGTGCCCCATGTCGAAGACGATGGACTGGTTCGAGCGCCGCGCCTTTTCCACTTCCCCGCGGGCCGCGGCGCGCAGCTCGTTGACGGGCGCCGGGTTGCGGCTGATGCGCGCGTAGGCCGCCGAAATCGTCTCGGGCGTGAAGTGCTCCGCTTCGGGGTGCGCGGCCTGGACTTCCCGGATGGTTTCGTAATCGAGGTTGAACCCGGCGAGGATGATTTTCACGCGGAGCCTTTCTTCCCGTTGGGGGCTGGTACGGGCCATTTTATAACAGCATTTCCCGCACCGGTCAAACCGCTTTTCGGCGCCCGCGGATCCCTGCAGGAAGGCCGCTGGGGCGTGTTTCGGGTCGTCGGGCAAAAAATAGGGTAGCGTTTTGGGGAAAATGTGTTACATAAAGACGGCGCGTTTTTTCGACGCTCGCCGGAAACGGGGATGACGCTCAACGAACTCGACGGGGTGGAGATTCTCTCCCTCCAGGACAACTACATCGACATCACCGCCATGGACGACAGCGACGTCGTCCGGAGGGCCGGGAACGTCCGGGGCGGCGTGATCTGCAACTCCATCCTGGCCGAGCACGGCTTTTCGGCCCTTGTCCGGTTGAGCCGCGGCGGCCGGACGAGAACGATCCTGTTCGATTTCGGCTTCTCCGAACACGGTTCGGCGTTCAATGCCGACGCCCTCGACGCGGATTTGCGCCAGGTGGAGGCGCTCGTTCTCTCCCACGGGCACGGCGACCACACGGGCGGCCTGAAGAGGCTGCTTGCGAAGATCGGCAGGAAGGGCCTCGATCTCGTCCTGCATCCCGGCGCCCTCAAACCCGACCGCTACCTGTCCCGGCGCGGGGTGAAGGATCGTTTCCCCCCGCTTGGCCGCGAGGATCTGGAGGCGGCGGGCCTGCGCGTCGTGTCGACCCGGGACCCCCTGCCGCTTCTGGGCGGCGACGCCCTGTTCCTCGGCGAGATCCCGCGCACGACGCCCTTCGAAAAGGGGGTGCCCCATGCCTTCTTCCTGCAGGACGGGAAGGAGACCCGGGATGCCAACGAGGACGACTCCTCCATCGCGATGCGGCTCAA
>JALOPC010000120.1 GCA_025454095.1 Syntrophales bacterium
CTTGGCCGCATCAGAGGAAGTGACGCGGGCTTTGGTAAGTGCAGGAGCAATCGCAATCGGATATGAAACGGTCCAGCGTGACAACGGATCCCTGCCCCTGCTCACCCCCATGAGCGAGGTCGCGGGCCGCATGGCGATCCAGCAGGGCGCCAAGTACCTGGAGATGGCCCAGGGCGGTCACGGCGTGCTCCTCGGAGGAGTGCCCGGCGTCGATCCGGGCCGGGTGCTCATTCTCGGAGGCGGATCCGTCGGAAGCCACGCGGCCCGAACAGCCTGCGGCTTGGGCGCAAATGTTTACCTCTTGGAAATCAACTCGGCGCGGCTTCGCTACTTGAGTGATATCATGCCGAAAAATTGTTTTGTCGTGATGTCGACTCCCGCAGCGATCCGTGACCTTGTCACGAGGGCTGACGTGGTAGTCGGCGCCGCCCTCGTTCCCGGCGCGAGGACCCCTCGGCTCGTCCATGCCGGTATGTTGAAGACCATGAAGAAAGGCGCCGTGCTGGTCGATGTGGCCATTGACCAGGGCGGATGCTTCGAGACCTCCCGCGAGACGACGCACACCAATCCGACATTCGTCGTTGACGGGATCGTTCACTACTGTGTCAGCAATATGCCCGGGGGCCTGCCGCGGACGTCCACCCTCGCGCTCACAAACGCCACGCTCCCTTATATTCAGGAGCTGGCGGACAAGGGCTGGAAAAAAGCCATGCGGGATATTCCTGAAATCAGGCGTGGTGCAAACGTGGTATCCGGCAAGATGACCCACCCGGGTGTTGCCGAGGCCCTTGGTCTCGAGTGCTTGCCTATCGACAAGCGTCTGTAGCGGTTTTCGAAAAAAATTAGAGTGTACAATATGTTGGCCTCGGGAATGTTGTTCTGGAATCCTTTGGGGGCAGCTTTGTATTGATTTCGGTAATCCGGTTTACGATGTAGAGGTTGACGGCGAAGGCCGCAAGGAAGTTGCCGGCAGCCGCCGCAGATACCGGGGCATCGGAATAACACCGGGGAGAAACAGGTTCGAAAACGGGAGGAGCTTTTTACGAAAAAACGCGACACAAAACAGGCTCTTATATCCACTCCAGAGTGCAGTTCCTGCACGTGCGGGCCTGCGGGAAAAAGCTAAAAACATCTGAAAAGTTACCAATTTGGTATTGACAGGCAAACTCGATTCGGATATGGGAATTTGCCTGTAGCAGTTATTCTGCCAATCCCTATTCATTCACTACGCAAATCTTTCCGGGGGAGAATCACCGATGATCGAGATCAGATGGCATGGAAGAGGCGGCCAGGGGGCCGTTACGTCCGTCGAGATGCTGGCCCTGGCGGCCATCGAGGCAGGGAAGTACGCCCAGGGATTCCCGGCCTTCGGGCCGGAGCGGCGCGGCGCGCCCGTCATGGCCTTCAACCGCGTGTCCGACAAGCCCATCAAGATCCGCTCGGGCATCTACCAGCCCGACGTGGTCGTCGTCCTCGACCCCAGCCTGGTGGGCCTCGTTCCGATCACCGACGGGCTCAAATCCGGGGGAATCCTCATCGTCAACACCTCCAAGTCCGCCGAAGAGATTCGCAATAAGCTGAATTACAAAGGGAAACTGTTCACCGTCGACGCCACGCATATCGCCCGGGAAGAACTCGGGGTCCCCATCGCCAACACGACCATGCTCGGGGCCGTTCTCAAGGCGACGGGCGTTCTCAGCCTGAATTCCTTGAAATCTCCCCTGGAGCACCGTTTCGGCCGAGTGGCCTCGAAGAACTTGTCCGCCATGAAGCGGGCCTTCAGTGAAATGAAAGCAGCAAAAGCCGCCTGATTGACATGAGGTTCTGATATGGCAAAGAAAAAGACAGAGCAGAAAAAGTGGCCCGAGAAGTGGCATGAGCTGAACCCCGGCTGTATGGTCTTCGCCGCGGGAAACGCCGCAAACTACAAGACCGGAAGCTGGAAGTCCCAGCGCCCTCTGTGGGACAACGCCAAGTGCATCAAGTGCGGGATCTGCTACATTTTCTGCCCCGAAGGATGCATTCAGGAGACGCAGGACGGCTTCTATGAGGCGAATCTGGACTACTGCAAGGGCTGCGGCATCTGCGCCCACGAGTGCTGGCCCGGCGCCATCGTGATGCGCGAGGAGGAGGAGTAAGATGGGAAAACGCGTTGGAATGGAAGTGGCCATCGCGGCGGCCGAGGCCGTTGCGCTCTGTAATATCGATGTGGCGGCCGTCTACCCGATCACGCCGCAGTCCCACATCGCCGAGCACATGGCGGACATCATCCACGACGGCCGCATCGACGCCGAGTTCATCACTGTCGAGTCCGAGCACTCCGCCATCAGCGCCTGCGCAGGCGCCTCGGCGGCCGGGGCCCGCGCCTACACGGCGACGAGCTCCCAGGGCCTGATGCTGATGCACGAGATCCTGCCGATCGTCTCGGCCATGCGGCTCCCGATCTGCATGGCCAACGCCAACCGCGCCGTATCGGGGCCTCTCAACATCTGGAACGACCATACGGACATCATGCCCCAGCGCGACAGCGGCTGGATTTCCCTGTTTGTCGAAAACGGCCAGGAAGCGATCGACCTGTCGATCATGTCCTTCAAGATTGCCGAGGACCCCGAGGTGATGCTTCCCTGTGTGGTCAACATCGACGGCTTTCAGCTCACCCACATGATCGAGCCCCTGGAGCTGCCCAGCCAGGCCGAAGTGGCGAAGTTCCTGCCGCCGAGGAAAGCCTTCGCGCAGCTGCACCCGGACAACCCGATTTCCATGGGATGCTTCGCCATGCCGGACACCTACACGGAGACCGTGAAGGCGAAGGAAGTGGCCCTGCGGGCCGCCAAGAAGGTCGTCACGAAGGTCTTTGGCGAATGGGCAAAGCGTTTCGGCCGCAAGTACAGCGTCGTCGAGACCTACAGGGCCAAGGACGCCGACACGCTCATGCTCACCATGGGCTCCATGGGAGAAACAGCGGCCACGGCCGTAGACGAGCTGAGGAAGGCGGGCAGGAAGGTCGGCCTCGTGAAGCTGCGCCTCTGGAGGCCCTTCCCCGTCGAGGAATTCAAGGCCGCCGTCCAGGGGTGCAAGACACTCATCGTCATGGACCGCGCGATCTCCACGGGAGGCGCAGGCGGGCCCGTGGCCACCGATGTCAAGTCGCTGCTCTACGGCGACAAGAAAAAGCCCCGCGTCCTGAACGTCATCGCGGGACTCGGCGGGCGTGACCTGACCGTGGGCGACTTCGTGGCCATGTTCGATCTGGCGAAAAAGAAAAAAGACGAAACCTTCGAACTTTACGGAGTGAGGGAATAATGAATCAAGTGCAGAATTTCGAGATCTTTGCACCGAAGCTCGTCGACAGGAAGGAATACTTCAGCGCCGGCCACCGCGCCTGCCAGGGCTGCGGCGAAGTGCTCGCGCTTCGACACATCCTCAAGGCCCTGGGCGACGACGTGGTCGTGGCCAACGCCACGGGCTGCATGGAGATCATCTCTTCGGGCTACCCCCAGTCGGCCTGGGAGGTTCCCTATGTCCATGTCGCCTTCGAGAACGCCGCTGCGGTGGGATCCGGCGTCGAGGCGGCCCTGAAAGCCCTGCGGCGCAAGGGGCGGATTGCCGACCGCAATGTCAAGACGATCGCCGTGGCGGGCGACGGCGGCACCTGCGACATCGGCCTCCAGGCCCTGTCCGGGGCGATGGAGCGCGGCCACGACATGATCTTCTTCTGCCTCGACAACGAGGCCTACATGAACACGGGCATCCAGCGCTCGAGCGCCACCCCCTTCATGGCAGCCACGACGACCTCACCCGCCGGGCATGCTATCCCGGGGCAGCGCACCCAGAAGAAAAACGTCCCCGAGATCATGGTGGCCCACAAGGTGCCCTACGTGGCCACGGCCTGCCCGAGCTACCCGCTGGACCTGATCAACAAGGTGAAAAAAGCCGCGGCGGTGAAAGGCCCTGCCTACGTCCACGTCTTCTCCATGTGCCCCACGGGCTGGCGCTGCGCCTCGGAGATCACGATCAAGATGGGGCGCCTTGTCGTCGAGACGGGCGTCTTCCCCCTGTACGAGGTGGAGAACGGCAAGTACCGGCTCACGATGGAGGTGCCCGAGAAACTCCGCCCCGTCGGGGACTACCTGAAGCCCCAGGGTCGCTTCCGCCACCTCACCCCCTCGGACGTCGAGAAAATCCAGGAGTACGTCAACCGGGAGTGGGAGATCCTCCTGAACAAAGTCGAGTGCATGCAGCCCTGGTAAGGTTCCGCGTCACGGGACGAAAACAGAAAACGGAAAGATAGGGTGACAGGGAATGAGTGCAGTATCCTTCAGCAGCTGGAATGGAAAGATCATCGACAACCGGACCGGGAAGGCGGCAAAGGCCGACGCAGGGGTTCCGAAGATGCTGGGCGACAAGTCCTTCACGGCGCTCATGGGCTGGAACGGCATGGTCGTCTCCGACACCGTCGCGAACATTCCGTCACTGGCCCTCGGCTATCTCAAGGAGGCCAGAAAGCTCTCCTGCGGAGAGTGCTCCGTATGCAGCATCGGCATCGACCGATTGATCGGGATCCTCGACGGGCTGATCGCCGGGAAGGGCAAGAAGCAGGACATCGCCGAGATCGAACGCATCGCCAAGGGGGTCATGGAGCTCTCCAAGTGCAACTTCGGCCGCGCCTCGGCCGTCACCCCCGTGTTCGACGCTGTCCGCTACTACAAGGACGAATTTCTTGCCCTCACCTCGGGCAAGAAAGGAACGACGAGGCCCTACCGGGTGGCCGTCACGGCGCCCTGCCTCGAGGCCTGCCCGGCCAGGCTGGACATCCCCGGCTACATCGAACTGATCCGCAACAACAAGTTCGGAGAGTCTCTCGAGCTGATCCGCCGGCGCTGCATCCTGCCCGGCGTCATCGGCCGTTCCTGCACGCACCCCTGCGAAGAGGCCTGTGTCCGGAACGGCATCGACAAAACGCTGGCGATCCGTCTGCTGAAGCGAGCGGCGGCGGACAGTGACTTGGCCGCCGGGGCAAGCGCCCTGAAGAAACCCGCGGCGGAGAGACCCGAAAAGGTGGCCGTCGTCGGTGCGGGGCCGGCAGGGCTTGCCGCAGCCTACCACCTCCGCAGGATGGGCTACCAGGTCACGGTGTTCGAGGCCCTGCCCAAGGGAGGCGGCATGGCCGCCGTGGGCATTCCCGATTACCGTCTGCCCAAGAACATCCTCGAACACGAGGTCGAACTCATCCGTAACCTGGGTGCCGACATCCAGTACAACCGGAAGGTTTCGAAACTCGACATGGACGAGTTGACGGCCCAGGGTTTCAAGGCCATTTTCCTCGGTGTGGGTGCCCACGAAGGCACCAAGATGGGTTGCAAGGGAGAGGATGCCGGCTACGAGGGTTTCATCGACGGTGCCGTGTTCCTTCGGGATCTGGCCCTCGGAAAGCCCCTGGAGCCGAAAGGCAAGGTCGTCATCGTCGGCGGCGGCAACGTGGCCATGGACTGCGCCCGCAGCTGCGCGCGCCTGGGCTTCAAGGATGTGGAAATCCTGTACCGCCGTACCCGCAAGGAGATGCCCGCCCGTGC
>JALOPC010000121.1 GCA_025454095.1 Syntrophales bacterium
CGACGTCTGCGAGGATGTCTCCAACATCATCGAGGGAATCGTCCTGAAACATGCTTGATCCGGTGCTGGCTTCCGTCATCTTCCTGATCGTCATCGCGCTGGCCTTCGATTTCATCAACGGCTTTCACGATGCGGCCAATTCCATCTCCTGCATCGTCTCCACCCGGGTCCTGTCCCCGAAACACGCCGTCTACTGGGCTGCGACGTTCAACTTCCTGGCCGCCTTCATTGTCGGCACCCCCGTGGCCAAGACGATCGGCGTGGGGATCATCGACCCCGTCATCATCAACTACGAGGTCCTGCTGTGCGCGCTGATCGCCGCCATTGCCTGGAACCTCATCACATGGTGGCTCGGGCTGCCGAGCAGTTCCTCGCACGCGCTGATCGGCGGTCTCATCGGGGCGGGCCTTGCCAAGGGCGGCATGTGGGTTCTGGTCTGGCAGGGGATCGTCAAGACGGCGGCCTTCATCGTCCTGTCGCCCACGATCGGGTTCGTGCTCGGGTTTCTCTACATGCTGACGGTACTCAACCTCACGAAGAAATTCACCGTCACCGAGGGGAACAACGTCTTCCGGCGGCTCCAGCTCGTCTCGTCGGCCATCCACAGCATGGGGCACGGCATGAACGACGCCCAGAAGACCATGGGCATCATCACCATGGTCCTCTTCAGCTCGGGGTACCTGCACGGGGACTTTCACGTGCCCCTGTGGGTCGTTTTCGCCTGCTACGTCACGATCGCCATGGGGACCATGGCCGGCGGCTGGCGCATCGTCAAGACCATGGGGACGAAGATCACGAAGCTGCACCCCATGGGCGGGTTCTGTGCCGAGACGGCGGCGGCCAGCTCGCTCATCGGCGCAACGTTCTTCGGCATCCCCGTGAGCACGACGCACACCATCACGGGAGCCATCATGGGGGTGGGCGCCACGCGCCGGGTCACGGCCGTGCGCTGGGGGATAGCGGGAAACATCCTCTGGGCCTGGGTTCTGACGATCCCCATCAGCGCCTTGATTTCTGCCGTTGCCTTTTTCATCATCGACTGAGTGCCCGGGGGAACAACCCTGCAGCCCGGAAAGGAGGCAGACGATGCTTGAAAAGATCTTCTGGCTGGGCCACTCGACCATCCGGATCGACACGGAGCCCGTCGTCTACATCGACCCCTGGAAGGTGAAGAAGCCGAAACAGGCGGGTCTTGTCCTGGTGAGCCACTGCCACTACGACCACCTCTCCCCGGCGGACGTGAAAAAGGTTTCCGGGCCGGGCACGGTGATCCTGGCCCCGGCCGATTGCCTGGGGGATCTCCCGGAGGGCGCCCGGGCAATAAAGGCCGGCGACCGAGTGGAACTGCCCGGCCTTGTCGTGGAGGCCGTGCCGGCCTACAACACGAACAAGACCTTCCACCCGAAGGCAAGCGGGTGGGTGGGGTTCGTGATAGAGGCCGAGGGCCGGAGGGTCTACTACCCGGGGGACACGGACGCCATCCCCGAGATGGACGCGATCCGGGCCGACATCGTCCTGATCCCGGTCGGGGGCACCTACACGATGACCGCCGTCGAGGCGGCCGACGCCGTAAACAGGATGAAACCCGTCGTCGCCGTTCCCATTCACTACGGGGACATCGTCGGGTCGCTCGCGGATGCGAAGAAATTCAAGGAATATTCGAAGGTTCCGGTTGAGATCAAGCCGGTTACGGACTAGGGGGTCCCCACGGGGGTGAAGAAAAAAATTCAACTCTTCCCTTGACAGTCCCCGAACCATGCATATATATACCTCTGATTTCCCGCAGAAAAAACCGCTACCAACAGGGTCAGCAAGAAATCCATAAAACATATCAATATTAAAAAGGGAGGTTTGAGGATGAAGATCAGGCCATTGTACGACAGACTTATCGTGAGGCGCGTTGCGGAAGAGGAGAAGACCAAGGGGGGAATTATCATTCCCGACACCGCAAAGGACAAGCCCACCGAAGGCGAGGTCGTGGCAGCGGGCAAGGGACGGCTCCTCGAGGACGGCAAGGTCATCCCCATGGACGTCAAGCAGGGCGACCGGATCCTTTTCAGCAAGTATGCCGGCAATGAAGTCAAGATCGACGGCGTCGAGTACCTCATCATGAGGGAAGAGGACGTGCTCGGAATCATCGAAAAGAAGTAATAAAACAAGGAGGATCCTATAGATGGGTGCAAAGATTCTGCAGTATGACGAGGTGGCGAGAAAATCGATTCTCGACGGCGTCAACGCGCTGGCGGATGCAGTCAAGGTAACGCTCGGCCCCAAGGGCCGCAACGTCATCATCGAGAAGAGCTTCGGTTCCCCCGTCGTGACCAAGGACGGCGTCACGGTGGCCAAGGAAGTCGAGCTCGAGGACAAGTTCGAGAATATGGGCGCCCAGATGGTGCGCGAGGTGGCGAGCCGCACGAGCGACGTGGCGGGCGACGGCACCACGACGGCCACCATCCTGGCCCAGGCCATCTACCGGGAAGGCGCAAAGACCGTGGCGGCCGGCAGCAACCCCATGGACATCAAGCGCGGCATCGACAAGGCCGTCGAGGCGGTCATCGAGGAGCTCAAGAAGATCTCCAAGCCCACGAAGGACCAGAAGGAGATCGCCCAGGTCGGCACCATCTCGGCCAACAACGACGACTCCATCGGCAACATCATCGCCGAGGCCATGGGCAAGGTCGGCAAGGAAGGCGTCATCACCGTGGAAGAGGCCAAGGGCCTCCAGACGGAGCTGGAAGTGGTCGAGGGCATGCAGTTCGACCGCGGCTACGTTTCCCCCTACTTCGTGACCAACCCCGACAAGATGGAAGTCAACTTCGACGACGCCTACATCCTGATCTACGACAAGAAGGTCAGCGGGATGAAGGACCTGCTCCCCGTGCTCGAGTCGGCGGCGCGCAGCGGCAAGCCCCTGCTCATCATCGCCGAGGAGATCGAGGGCGAGGCCCTGGCCACGCTGGTCGTCAACAAGATCCGCGGCACCCTGCAGGTGGCGGCCGTGAAGGCTCCCGGCTTCGGCGACCGACGCAAGGCCATGCTCGAGGACATCGCGATCCTCACGGGCGGCAAGGTCATCTCCGAGGACATGGGCATGAAGCTCGAGAACGCGACGCTCCAGGATCTGGGGCGCGCCCGCAAGACCACCATCGACAAGGACAACACGACGATCATCGACGGCGCCGGCTCCCGGGCCGACCTCGAGGGCCGCGTGAAGCAGATCCGCGCCCAGATCGACGAGACCACCTCCGACTACGACCGCGAGAAGCTCCAGGAGCGCCTCGCGAAGCTCGTCGGCGGCGTCGCCCTGATCCGCGTGGGTGCGGCCACCGAGACGGAGATGAAGGAAAAGAAGGCCCGCGTCGAGGACGCCCTGAACGCGACCCGCGCGGCCGTCGAGGAAGGCATCGTCCCCGGCGGCGGTGTGGCCTACATCCGGACCATTCCCGCCCTCGAGAAGCTCGTTCTCGAAGGCGACCAGCAGGTGGGCGTCAACATCGTGAAGAAGGCCCTCGAGGAGCCCCTTCGGATGATCGCCGCCAACGCCGGCTGCGAGGGTTCCATCGTGGTGGAGAAGGTCAAGGAGAAGAAGGGCCCCTTCGGGTTCAACGCGGCAACCGAGGAGTACGAGGACCTCGTGAAGGCCGGCGTCATCGACCCGACGAAGGTCACCCGCTCGGCCCTCCAGAACGCCTCTTCCGTGGCGGGGCTCATGCTGACCACCCAGTGCATGGTGGCCGAGAAGCCCAAGAAGGAAAGCGCCATGCCGGCCATGCCCGGCGGCGGGTACGGCGGAATGGGCGGAATGGACATGTAATCCGGGACGTTTCGCGTCCTCTATCGGACTGAAAAAGGCCTCCCGTTTCGGCGGGGGGCCTTTTTTATTCCGTCATCCATCCTTGAAACTCCTTGCGCAATGTGATAAGTGCACAGAATTCAAAGGCGAAACGACGGCCGAAGGCGAAATCCCCCTGTGTCCCCCTTTGCAAAAGGGGGATTGAGGGGGATTTGAAATCCAGAGGATTCCTGTCCATCCCCGCATCGAGCCTCAGCCATACGCTTCATAGGAGACAGTCATGGATTACAAGAATACCCTCAATCTGCCCAAAACGGATTTCCCCATGAAGGCCAGTCTTTCCAAAAAGGAGCCCGAGACGCTCCAGTGGTGGGAGCAGGTCCGGATCTACGAGAAGATCCGCGAGTCCTCCACGGGACGCCCCACCTACATCCTGCACGACGGCCCCCCCTATGCCAACGGCAACATCCACCTCGGGACGGCCCTCAACAAGATCATCAAGGACCTCGTCATCAAGTCTAAAAACATGGCGGGCTTCGACAGCATCTACGTGCCGGGCTGGGACTGCCACGGGCTGCCCATCGAGCACCAGGTGGACAAGGAACTGGGCGACAGGAAGGGCACCCTCTCGCAGGCCGAGAAGCGGCGCTACTGCCGCAAGTACGCCGAGCGATTCGTAGACATCCAGCGAAGCGAGTTCAAGCGTCTCGGCGTCTTCGGCGAGTGGGACAACCCCTACCTCACGATGCACTACGAGTACGAGGCCATCACGGCGGCCGAGTTTGCCAAGCTGATGCTCTCCGGCGACGTCTACAAGGGCAAGAAGCCCGTCTACTGGTGCGCCACCTGCAAGACGGCGCTCGCCGAGGCGGAGGTGGAGTACGGCGACCACGTGACGCCGGCCATCTACGTCAAGTTCCCCATGATCTCCGACATCTCGGCGGTGCGGCCGAAGCTCGCGGGCGAGAAGGTCTTCGCCGTCATCTGGACGACGACCCCCTGGACGATCCCGGCCAACCTGGCCATCGCCTTCCACAAGGAGTTCCTCTACGCCGCCGTGAAGGTGAAAAAGACGGGCGAAGTCCTCATCATGGCCAAAGACCTCGTAGACTACTGCATGGATGCCTTCGGGTTCAAGGAGTACGCGATCGTCGACGAGTTCCCCGGCGAGGTGGTCGAGGGTCTCAAGGCGAAGCACCCCTTCATCGACCGGGAGAGCGTGTTCATCCTGGCCCCCTTCGTGACCCTGGACGCCGGAACGGGCATGGTCCACATCGCCCCCGGGCACGGCGCGGAGGACTACGAGATCGGCATGGAGTACGGCCTCGACAACTACGCCCCCGTCGACGAGGACGGCAGGTTCACGAGGGACGTGGACTTCTTCGCGGGCCAGTTCGTCTTCGACGCCAACGAGCCCGTCAACGACAAGCTCAGGGAGGTGGGGGCGCTGCTGGGCGTGGGCGACATCGAACACTCCTACCCGCACTGCTGGCGCTGCAAGAAGCCCATCATCTTCCGCTCCACCGAGCAGTGGTTCATCTCCATGGAGAAAAACGGGCTTCGCGCCAAGGCCCTCGAGAGCATCAACCGCGTCCAGTGGATCCCCAGTTGGGGCCGCGACCGGATCTACGGCATGGTGGAGAACCGCCCCGACTGGTGCATCTCGCGCCAGCGGCTCTGGGGCGTGCCCATCATCCTGTTCTACTGCAAGGACTGCGACACCGTCGTGTACTCGAAGGAGATCCTCGATCACGTCGTGGCGCTC
>JALOPC010000122.1 GCA_025454095.1 Syntrophales bacterium
TCATGTTGAACAAGGGGAAAAAAGACGTGGAAATCAAAGCCTTTCTTGGGGAAGGGACGGAATTCGAGGGAAAGCTGATCTTCACCGGCGCCGTGCGGCTCGACGGCAAGTTCAAGGGCGAGATCCTCGGCAAAGGCACTCTCGTCGTGGGGCAGGGGGGCCGGATCGAGGCCGATATCCAAGTGGACAGTCTCATGGTCGGGGGGGATGTCCGCGGGACCGTGGAAGTCCGGGAGCGGATGGAGATCGACTCGACGGGCAGGCTCACCGGCAACATCAAAACGGGCGTTTTCATCGTTCACGAAGGGGGGCTCTTCGAGGGCAACTGCCAGATGGCGAAGGGAGGCACCACCCCGAAAGCCGAATAACCCAGTCTTTTTCGATGTATTCCCGTTCCGGGTGTTCCCGGAAAAGGACCGCCCGCCGGGGTCTGTTCCCCGGCTACCATCCTGCCCCGCATTCCGGGGAAAAAAAGCTTGACAATTTTGAGTGTTTGTGATTAGAAGACCGCGGTTTTAGCAGGACGGAGCAAAGGGACGTTTCATGAAAAGGGCCAATTATTGCAGCAAGTTAGAAGTTAATTTGCTCCGGGTAGCTGTCAAGGACCCGAAAGGGCTGTTTTCTGTTTCGAACCGGGCGAATTCGTAAGTTCCCTCGGTTTTTTTGTGCCTGCTCGACGGGGCGAGAGAGAGAGGGTAGGTAGATGGTCGATATCGATTACACCTTGTTCATCCAGCTTGTCTTGTTTCTCCTTTTAATCTGGATTCTCAATCAAGTGCTTTACAAACCGCTCCTGCGCATCATGGACCGCAGGAAAGAAATCCTGGACAAGGCCCAGGAAGAGGTGAAGACCGTCCAGGAGACGATCGACCGGCGGGTTGCCGAGTACGAGGAGAAGATCCGTGCCGCCAAGATGGAGGCCATGGGCCAGAAGGGGGATCTCGCCAAGGAGGGTACCCAGGCCGCCAAGGTCATCACCGACAAGGCCAAGGCCGAAATCTCCGGGATGATGGGTGAGTTTCAGGCGAAACTGGAAAAGGAGCTGGCATCGGCGAGGGAACTCCTGCGGAATCAATCCCTGAGAATCTCTTCCGAAATAGCCGAAAAGGTCCTGGGAAGGAGCATCCAATGAACCGGGGAGAAAAAACGCTGTTTCTGAGCAAATCGCAGTGGGCAGGCGTTTTGACATGCCTCGGGACCATGCTGCTCGCCCTGTCGGCCTGGGCTGCTGGCGGCGAGGAGCACGTCGACACCAGGGCGCAGCTCATCGACTTCGCCTGGAGGGTCGCCAACTTTTTGATTCTTCTCGGTATCCTGTACTGGCTGATGTGGAAGAAGATGAAGAGTTTCTTCTCGGGCCGCCGCGAGGGCATCAAGGCATCCCTGGAGGAGGCCGAGGTCGTCAAGGCCGATGCGGAGAAGAAATTCAAGGAATACGACGAGAAGATCAAGAAGGCCGAGGAGGAAATCCAGGGCATCGCGGCCATGATCAAGGCGCAGGGCGAAGAGGAGAAGAAACGGATCATCGCCGATGCGGGGCGCGCCGCCGAAAAGATGAAAGAGGATGCAAAGGCGCGGATGGACCAGGAACTCAAGAAGGCCAAGAACGAGCTGCGGCTCGAGGCCTCCGAGCTGGCCGTCCAGCTGGCCGAGGACATTCTCAAGAAAAAGGTCACCAAGGAAGACCATGAAGGCATGGTTCGCGAATATCTTGACAGGATGGTGAAGAAAAATTGATCAGCAGCGATCTGGCAAAGCGTTACGCACGGGCCTTCTTCGACATCGCTGTCGAGGAGGGGAAGATCGAAGAGTACGGGAAGGAGCTGGCCTCCTTTGCGTCCATGGTCCTGCAGAACAAGGCCCTGCAGGAGTTCCTGGCCAACCCCATCTTTGAGCTGAAATCCAAGAAGGCCGTCGTCGAGGAGCTCCTCGGCCTCGTGAAGATGTCCGAGCGGACGGCCAACTTCCTGCGGCTTCTCGTGGACAAGCAGCGCATCGGGATGCTCGGGGAAGTGGAGAACGCCTACAAGGAGCTCATGGACAAGTCCCTGAAGAAAGTCCGCGTATCCGTCCGGACCGCCTACCCGCTCACCGCCGAGCTGGAACAGACCCTCAAGCAGCGGGTGGCCGAGATGACGGGCAAGGAAGTGGAGATGACGGTCGAGGACGACACCGCGCTCATCGGGGGGCTCGTCGTCCGGGTGGGGGACACCCTGTACGACGGCAGCATCAAGGCACAACTGGGCAACATCAGGAAGCTCTTAGGAGAGGAGAGATAGGAGAATGGAACCGATCAGGGCAGAGGAAATCAGTCAGATCATCTCCAAGCAGATCAAGGAGTATGAGAAGAAGCTGGATATCAGCGAAACCGGTACGGTGTTGTCCGTCGGCGACGGCATCGCCCGCATCTACGGCGTCCAGAACGCCATGGCCATGGAGCTCCTCGAGTTCCCCGGCGGGATCCTGGGCATGGTGCTGAACCTTGAGCGGGACAACGTCGGTGTCGCCATTCTCGGCGACGACACGCAGATCAAGGAAGGCGACATCGTCAAGCGCACGGGCCGCATCGCGGAAGTCCCCGTCGGCGACGGCCTGCTGGGCCGCGTCATCGACGGCACGGGCCGCCCGCTGGACGGCAAGGGTCCCATCGAGACCAAGGAGTTCCGCCGCATCGAGATGGTCGCCCCCGGTGTCATCGCCCGCCAGCCCGTCAACCAGCCCATGTACACGGGCCTCAAGGCCATCGACGCCATGACGCCCATCGGCAGGGGGCAGCGCGAGCTGATCATCGGCGACCGCCAGATCGGCAAGACCGCCATCGGCATCGACGCGATCATCCGCCAGAAGACGGAAGGCGTCAAGTGCATCTACGTCGCCATCGGCCAGAAGAAGTCCACCGTGGCCCAGGTCGTGGAAGCCCTGAGACGAAACGGCGCCATGGACTACACCGTCGTCGTCGCGGCCTGCGCGAGCGACCCCGCCACCCTGCAGTACGTCGCCGCCTACTGCGGCTGCTCCATCGGCGAGTACTGGAGAGACCGCGGGCAGGCCTCCCTGATCATCTACGACGACCTGTCCAAGCAGGCCGTGGCCTACCGGCAGATCTCGCTGCTCCTGAGGCGGCCCCCCGGACGCGAGGCCTACCCCGGCGACATCTTCTACAACCACTCCCGGCTTCTCGAGCGCGCCGCCCGCGTGAGCGAGGAGTACGGCAAAGGCGGGTCCCTGACGGCCCTGCCCGTCATCGAGACGCAGGCCGGCGACGTGTCGGCCTACATCCCGACGAACGTTATTTCCATCACCGACGGCCAGGTCTACCTGGAGCCCAACCTCTTCTACTCGGGCGTCCGGCCCGCCATCAACGTCGGCCTCTCCGTGTCCCGCGTCGGCGGCGCCGCCCAGGTGAAGGCCATGAAGCAGGTGGCCGGCACCCTGAAGCTCGACCTGGCCCAGTACCGCGAGATGGCCGCCTTCGCCCAGTTCGGAAGCGACCTCGACAAGGCGACCCAGGCCCAGCTCGAGCGCGGCGTGCGTCTCGTCGAGCTCCTCAAGCAGCCCCAGTACAAGCCCATGTCGCTCTCCGAGGAGATCGTGGTCCTCTTCGCCGGCTCCAAGGGTTTCCTGGACAAGCTCCCCATCGAGCGGATCAAGGCGTACGAGCCCGAAGTGCTCAACTACGTGAAGAGCAAGTACCCCGAGATCATGAGCGAGATCGAGGACAAGAAGGTCATCAGCCCCGAGCTCGAGAAGAAGATGAAGGACGCCCTCACCGAGTTCGACGCGATCTTCGTGGCGGGCTGATCCTGCGCGCAGGCATGACATCCGCGTCGGGCCCCTGCGGCGCCTGGCCTGCCGGAACCCGGCTCGAGCCGGATGCCGGAAACGTACGGGAAGAGAGATAGAGAATGGCACTCAGAGACATCAAGCGACAGATCACTGCGGTTGGCAAGACCAAGCAGATCACCCGGGCCATGAACATGGTCGCGGCCGCGAAGCTCAAGTCCGCCCAGCTGCGGATGGAGAACTTCCGGCCCTACGCGATCAAGTTCATGGACGTGCTCAGCAGCCTCGCCCTGCGCGTGGACACGCGAGCCCATGCGCTGCTGGCGGTGAGGGACCCCCGGAGGATCCGGGTCATCCTCATGACCTCCGACCGGGGACTCTGCGGGAGCTTCAACACGAACCTCATCAAGATGGCCGAGCAGTTCATGAAGGCCAAGGCGGCGGAAGGCAAGGACGTGCAGCTCATCCCCGTGGGCCGCAAGGCACGCGACTACTTCCGCAGGAAGGCGAAGGTGGTCAAAGCGCACGCCGACGTCTTCCGGAAATTCGACATGAACCTCGCCATCGCCATCGGCGAGGATGCGATCCCCTCCTTTGTCGCCGAAGAGTACGACGAGCTGTACCTGATTTACAGCGAGTTTCACAACGTGGGCATCCAGAAGCCCAAGACCGTCCGGCTCCTGCCCCTGCCTTCCATCGGGGGCGAGGACGTGGACATCGACAAGCGGATCGACTACATCTACGAGCCCTCCGACGAGGTGCTGCTCGACCAGCTGCTGCCGATGTACCTTCGCGTGCTGATCTTCCGGGCGCTCCTGGAGACCTCGGCCGGCGAGAACGGCGCGCGCATGGTGGCCATGGACAACGCCACGAGCAACTGCGAGGAGATGGTCCGTTCTTTGACCCTCAAGTACAACAAGGCCCGGCAGGCGGCCATCACGATGGAACTCATGGACATCGTGGGCGGCACCGAGGCCCTCAAGGCAGGCTGATGATCCGGGTCGCCGCCCCCGACGGGGCGGGACCGGCCGTGAACCCCTAGAGAAGGAAAACACTATTCACAGGAGAGAGTTATGAATATCGGAACCGTGGTACAGGTTATCGGGCCTGTTGTCGACGTGGAGTTCGGAGAGGGGAAACTTCCCACCATCCTGACGGCCCTCACCATCACGAACAAGGCCATTGACGACACCGAGGACAACCTCATCATCGAGGTGGCCCAGCACCTCGGCGACAACGTGGTGCGCTGCATCGCCATGGACGTCACCGACGGCCTGGTGCGCGGCATGCCCGTGAAGGACACGGGCGCCCCGATCATGGTTCCCGTCGGCGAGGCGGGCCTCGGGCGCATCATCAACGTCGTCGGGCGTCCCGTGGACGGCCTGGGCGCCATCGTGACGGACAAGCGGATGCCCGTTCACCGGCCGGCCCCCTTGTTTACCGAGCAGGACACGTCGGTCCACGTCCTCGAGACGGGCGTCAAGGTCATCGACCTGCTGGTTCCCTTCCCCCGCGGCGGCAAGATGGGCATGTTCGGCGGCGCCGGCGTCGGCAAGACCGTCGTCATGATGGAGATGATCCACAACATCGCCATGCACCACGGCGGCATCTCCGTGTTCGCCGGCGTGGGCGAGCGCACCCGTGAAGGAAACGACCTCTACCTCGAAATGAAGCAGTCGGGCGTTATCTCCAAGGCCGCCCTGATCTACGGCCAGATGACGGAGCCCCCGGGAGCCCGGGCCCGCGTGGCCCT
>JALOPC010000376.1 GCA_025454095.1 Syntrophales bacterium
CAGGACGGCGATCATCATGAACGGCCGCGCCCTGCGGCGCCGCGGCCTCGAGGCGGCCGGCCGTATCAAGGCCGCCGTGGGCTGCGATCTTTACTGCATCAACTTCCCCGCCTACGTCGACCGGGGCGCCGGGACCGTGCCGGTTGCCCGCGTGCCCTACTTCCCCGAGCCTGCGGCGGCCGTTCTTGCGCCCTACAGGGCCGTGGTGCTCGCGGGGACGGACCAGCCTGTCAACTTCTTCGGCTACGAGGGCCAGTGGAGCAACCCCGTGGCCGCCGATGTCCCCAAGCTGCGCATCGACACCGATGAGCAGGATGCCGCTGAAGCGCTCGAGGCGCTCGCCGACGAGTTGAGCGCACCCGGCGGGGACGCCCTGGGAAAGATCGTCGCGGGGTACAGCATCCCCGATGTCCCGGCCGGCAAACTGACCCCCGAAAAGGCCTGTCTCACCCTTGCGGCCCTGCAGCCCGAGGGCGCCATCATCATGGTGCAACGCTTGCCCCGCACAGTTATTTCATGCTCACCGGCGGCGCCATCGGCCAGGGCATGCCCTCGGCCACGGGGGCTTCCGTCGCCTGCCCCGACAGGCCCGTGATCAACCTGCAGGCCGACGGCAGCGCCATGTACACCGTCCAGTCTCTCTGGACGCAGGCCCAGTCGAAGATGAACGTGACGACGCTCATCTGCTCGAACCGAAGCTACAACATCATCAACGTGGAGCTGCAGCGCGCGGGGATCACGAGCGCGGGGCCCCGTGTTCGCGCTTTCACGGACCTGGGAAACCCTCCCATCGACTGGCCGAGCCTCAGCAGGGGCCTGGGCGTGCCCGGGGTGGCCGTCGAGACGGCCGAGGACCTGGCCCGGGAGTTGACGAAGGCCCTCAAGGAGCCCGGCCCGCACCTCATCGAGATGATCCTGTAGCCCTTCGCCGGCCGACAAAACAAAGGATCGGGACATGCCGTCCCGATCCTTTGGAACACTTCGGATTTTCCTTCTCCTGGACCCTGAACCCCATACCCGATACCCCGTCTTCACATGTTCAGTTTCTCTTATTGCAGGCTGGTTAGAAGTGTCCAGATGCAAGGCGTGCGAGGCCGAGGAGTGAGGCGTACTTTGGGCGTACGCCGCAGCGACGCAGGCCGAAGCACAACGCCGCAGATGGACGTTTATAACCCGCCTGTCACATGCTGAGCTCGATGATGTCCCTGTCCTTGAGCACATGCGTTCTCTCCACGCGCATGCCGTCGAACTTCGCCGAGCCCCAGACCCGGGCATACTTCAGCTTGGTCACGAAGTCCTTGTGCACCTTTTCGGCCACGTCCATGACGGTGGAACCGACGGGGACCGTGTAGGGCATGGACAGGTCGGGCTCCTTGCCCGGGGGCTTGGAGTAGACGCGGATGACCGAGGCGAGCCCGAAGATCTCCCGTTTCAGATCCTCCAGGCCGTCCCTTGAGCCTCTCGACGTTCTCGACGGCCCCGGGCTGGTCCTTCTTGTTTGCCGCCACGAGCGCCCTCTTCATGAGAACGCGCGTCTCCCCGTCCCTCGGCTTCTCCGTCCGGATGTTCCACCTGCCGATCTGGTCGAGGAGGAGTTCCATCTGGACCTCGGCATCCTCCGCCCGCAAGGTCTATGACGATGAGCAGGGCATCGGCCACCCGCATGATGCCGGAAACCCAGCCGTCCGTCGTCTCGTTGGGAATGGGGGGAAGGTCGATGAGCTGGATCTGGATGTCCTCGTAGGGCATCATGCCCGGACAGGGCAGAACCGTCGAGAGAGGGTAATCGGCGATGACGGGGGCGGCCTTGGTGAGGGTTGCCAGGATGGAGGACTTTCCCGAGTTGGCAAAGCCGACCAGCGCGACCTGCGCGGCGCCCTCTCGGGGAATGTTGTAGAGGCTGTCGCGGCCGCCGCCTTTCTTTTTTCGTTGCTCCTGGGCTTCCTTGTTGAGCTGGGAGAGCTTGCGCCGCAGGTCGGCGCGCAGGTGGTCGGTCCCCTTGTGCTTGGGGACCGTGGCCATCAGGTCCTCCAGGGCGGCGATCTTCTCGGCCGTCGTGGAGGCCTGCTTGTAGCGTCTCTCGGCTTCGAAGTAATCCGGCGGAAGGTTGGCCGGCATTCGATCTCTCCTCCGAATGTCGGTCTGGCTGCGGGTTCATTCTATGTTCCCGCAGGGAACGAACGCAAGCCCTAATCCACGCCCTGAGGTATGGTCCATGAAACGGTTTTGCAAGGCTCGTTTAAAGCGACTTTTGTCGCAACCTGCGGTTGCTCCCCGGCAAGGAGGTGAAATACATGATCGCGCCTCCTTGCGGGATGCGCCCCCGGTCGCAAACGGTTCTTAACGAACCGCAACGGCCGCGGAGCCACATGTCTGAGCCCGCAGGGCGAGTTTGTGGCGGAGCAGTGAAGGGAGTTTAGAACCGTCGAAAAGCGCTTTTGAGCCGGCAAAATGGTTTCATGGCCATTACATCTCAAAAACCTTCCCGTCGTCGGCCACGTCGCACTCCGCCTGTCCAACCTTCTCGAGCATGTCCATGCTCATGTGGGTGATGACGATGCGCCCGATGCCCAGGCCGGCCGACATCTCCATGAGGGTCCGGTAGTCGAGATGGAAGGGAATCTTCTTTTCGAAATTGCAGGCCTCGGCGAGCGCGTCGGTCCACTCCGTGTCGCCGGAACAGGCGATGACTTTCCCGCCGACCTCGAACCGCAGGGAGTAGGCATTGTCGCTGCTGGGGTGCAGACCGATGAAGGGCGTCACGCGGATGGACCCCGACGGGAAGCAAACCCGCGGCTCCATCTCCCTGACCTCGAGTTCGAACTTCCGCTTCGCGCCCGAGGAGCCGGGGAAGAGGGCCTCCATGGCCCCGGGAAGCCTGGTTGAAACCCCGGGCGGGCCCGCCACGAGAAGCGGCGCGCTGCGGGGGGTGACGAGTTGGGCGTCGAGGATGAAAAAAGGAAGACCGCCGAAGTGATCGCCGTGGAGGTGGGTGAGAAAGACACTGTCGATCGTGTTCGGGTCGACGTCGAAGCGGTGCAGGGTTACCATCGCCGAGGCGCCGCAGTCCACGAGGAATCGTCCCTTTTACTCTTCTTCCTCCGCCACGGTCTGCGGGAGTTTCATCAGATCGTAGCTCTCCGCCGCCTTGACCCCCGCACGCAGGGCCCGGAGGTTGAGTTCCTCCGTCCCGGGCGGCACCCGCGAGAGAAGAGCCTCCTCGAGGCTCTCGATGGAAACCCCCTTGCTGAGCCAGCCC
>JALOPC010000123.1 GCA_025454095.1 Syntrophales bacterium
CGGCGTCTGCGGCACCGAACTCGAACCCGTCGGGACATGACAGGCGCAGCGGGATGGAGGCCCGCGGTCAATAGGATCGTCGAAGCGCGAGGGCCGTGCGCGTGGGGAGGTAGAGGCTCAGCCGATGGCGGGCGCCGGGCCCCTGACCTTCGGGCTGCGTGAAGTGGACCTGGTCGGGCTCCAGCCGCCCGTGGCCGCCGTAGATCTCCGCGTCGCTGTCGAGGACGAGTCGGTACGTTCCCGGCGGCGCATCGACCCGGTAGCCGTCGTAGGATCGCGACGGGTGGAAGTTGAAGACAAAGAGGTGCCCCGCCCTCTCGAAGGCGAGGATCTTGGTCTCGTTGTGCTCGTGGAGCAGCCGGGGATCCCCCGATCCCAGGAGGTTCGCCCGCCTCGCGAACCCGATTATGTCGGCGTCGAACCGGGCGAGGCGACCGTAGCGCAGGGTCTCGTTGTCGGCGAGGCTCCACTGTCTCCTGGCGTACCGGTAGGACCAGCCGTTGCCCGCCCGCGGGAAGTCGATCCACTCGGGATGGCCGAACTCGTTTCCCATGAAGTTCAGGTACCCGTGGCCCGCCGTGGCGAGCGTCACGAGGCGGATCATCTTGTGCAGCGCCACCCCGCGGTCCACGCGGATGTTGTCGGAAAAAACGCTCATGTCCGAATACATGTCGGCGTCGATCATCCGGAAGATGAGCGTCTTGTCCCCCACGAGGGCCTGGTCGTGGGACTCGCAGTAGCTGATCGTCTTTTCGTCGCGCCGCCGGTTGTTGAGCTCGTGCCACAGGTGGCCCAGGGGCCAGTCCTCGTCGGCGTGTTCTTTCAGCAGCCGGATCCAGGTGTCCGGCACCCCCATGGCGAAGCGGTAGTCGAACCCCGTCCCCCCCTGCGCCGCGGGGACGGCCAGCCCCGGCATGCCGCTGACGTCCTCGGCGATTGTGACGGCGTCGGGACGGACGTCGTGGATGACACGGTTCGCGAGCGCCAGGTAGGCCAGGGCGTCCTCGTCGACGCTCTCGCCGAAGTAGTCGGCGTAGGACAGAAAGGCCTTCCCCAGGCCGTGGTGGAGGTACAGCATGCTCGTCACGCCGTCGAAGCGGAACCCGTCGAAGCGGTACTCGTCGAGCCAGTAGCGGCAGTTCGAGAGGAGGAAGTGCAGGACCTCGGGCTTGCCGTAATCGAAGCAGCGCGAGTCCCACGCCTCGTGGCGGCCCCGCGCACCGGGGTGGAAGTACTGGTGCGGCGTACCGTCGAAGCGGCCGAGACCCTCCACCTCGTTGGACGCGGCGTGGGAGTGAATGAGGTCCATGACAACGCAGAGCCCTTCGGCGTGGGCCGCGTCGATGAGTTCCTTGAGATCCTCGGGGGCGCCGAACCGCGACGAGGCGGCAAAGTAGCTGCTCACCTGGTAGCCGAAGGACCCGTAGTAGGGGTGCTCCTGGACGGCCATAAGCTGCAGCACGTCGTATCCCGCCCGCACGATGCGGGGCAGGACGCTATCCGTGAACTCCCGCCAGGTGCCGACTTTCTGCTCTTCCTGGGCCATGCCGGCGTGGGCCTCGTACACGAAGGGGGCCCGAGCGGGGCACCGGACTTCCTCGCACCTCCAGCGATAGGGGGCCGCAGGTTCCCAGACCTGGGCGTTGAAGATGAGCGTGTGCGGGTCCTGGACGACGCGGCGGGCCCAGGCGGGGATTCGCTCCCCCTCGCCCCCGATCCAGTGAACCCGGAGGCGGTAGAGATCGCCGTGGGCCATCGCTTCGCCCGGCAGGCGGATCTCCCAGACGCCGTCGGCGCCGTCGAGCCTCTCCAGGGCAAAGCGGGGAAGTTCCCTCCAGTCGGTCATCTGCCCCACGAGGCTGACGCGCGTCGCGTTCGGGGCCCGCTCGCGGAGGACCCATTCGCCGCCCCGGCGGTGCAGGCCGAAATACTCGTGGCCGCTGGCGAAATCGGCAAGGCGCGTCCGCCCCCCCGTGAGCCGGGCCTCCAGGTCGGCGGCGCGACGCAGGCGCCGCTCGAGCACGTCGCGCCAGGGCGCCAGCAGCGGGTCTCTCGCAACCCGATCGGCTGCACGCTCTGCGATGCCCTCCTGTTCCGTGCGTGAGAATCCCGATTTCTTCGCCATGGGTGTTGTGCCCTCGCTGCGGGTTGTGCGGATGGACATCCCGCCTGCCTGCATCATACAGAAAAAGCCTTTTTGTGCAAGACTTCGCGCGGGAATCCCGCCGATCCATGGGTTGACAGAAGCACAAATTATTTGTATACGAATTTCAAATCCCTTGCCGTCGAAAAGGAGACTTCGCATGACAGCCGATCGCAACCCGCTCGCAGACGTCAACGCCTCCCTGAGGCAGCTCATGCAACTCGCCCAGACCCGTTCGAAGAAGATCCGCAAGGAAACGGGGATCACGGGACCCCAGCTCCTCGCGATGAAGACCCTGGCCGATTCGCCCGATCTCAGCATCTCCGAGCTCGCCCGGCGCATCTACCTTCACCCGGCCACGGTGGTCGGCATCGTGGATCGGCTCGAGGGGCAGGGACTCGTCGAGCGAACCCCGTCGAAGAAAGACCGCAGGCAGGTCAACGTGAAGCTCACCCGATCCGGGAAGGGAGCCCTTCGAAAGACACCCGTCGCAACCCAGGACTCCGTGCTGGCGGGGCTGGAATCCCTGCCGGAAAAGAAACTCGCGCGCCTCGCCGCCAACCTCGCGAAGATCGTCAAGGTCCTGGAGGCCCACGCCAAGGGCCCGGTTCCGAAGCGCCGCCGCGGCAGACCGCGCAAGGAGGAGTCCGCGCCGAAGAAGCGCCGGGGCAGAAAATCTGCA
Source organism: Syntrophales bacterium (assembly GCA_025454095.1). Lineage (GTDB taxonomy): Bacteria > Desulfobacterota > Syntrophia > Syntrophales > UBA2192 > UBA2192. The sequence continues at coordinate 2,826 of JALOPC010000123.1, forward strand.
TAATCCCGGCGCCGCCCCCGTCAACGATCCGGTGAACTTCCGCAACGACGAGCCTCGCGATTCCCGCAGCGCGGGAAAAGCGGGCCGATGAGGCCGGGCGTGGAAAGAGGGCTTCCACTGGGTTCCGCCTGCCGGAAAGGGGGCCGATGCTCCTTTCTCGTCTGGGCGCCCGCCGCGAAACGGGTGGAACTGCGAATTTTGCCCCCCGGGGAGCGCATCGTCGCCCTGCAGAAGCTGCGCGACGGGTATCACGGCGCCGTCCTCGACGGCGTTCGGCCGGGCGAGCTGTACGTCTACCGCCTCGACGGGCTGATCGAACGGCCCGATCCCGCCTCGCGATCCCAGCCGCTCGGCCCCTGCGGGCCCTCCGCAGTGGTTGCCCCCGGAACGGCCCCGCGACAGGGCCCCTGGCGAGGTCTCGAACTGCGGGACTTCATTCTCGTCGAAGCCGCCGGAAGCGGCCTTTCCTTCGACTCGATCCGCTCCCCTGTCGACGAATTCAGCTCCCTCGGGTTCACCGCCCTCCGGGTTCGATCGGCGGCCGGCCGGGGCTTTCCGTTCTCCGCTTCGCCTTCTGCGGGAGGACCGGACGGTCTGAAGCGCCTCGTCGGAGTCTGCCATCGGCGCGGTCTTGCCGTGATGCTCGCCGTGGACCTCTTCGAACCCGGCATGGAGGGCGATCCCCTCGTGTCCTTCGGGCCTTACTTCACCGGCCGCAACCGGAGCTTGAACCTCGACGGCCCCCTGAGCGACGAGGTTCGCCGGTATTTCGTCGAGTGCGTCCTTTCCCGGTTCCGGGAGACGGGCATCGACGCCCTCGACATCGGCCCGGTAGACGGTCTCGCGGACCTGTCCCCCCTGCCGCTTCTCGAAGAGATGGCATGCGCCGTACGCGACGAGGCGGAACGGCTCGGCCGGCCCCTGCACCTCGTTGCGCCATGCGGGCGAAACGACCCGCGCCTGATCCGGCGGAGGGAAGACGGCGGGATCGGACTCGACGCGGTGTGGAATGCGGATTTCGAGGAGGCCCTGCACGCCCTCCTGTACGGCGTCCCCGAGGGGGCCGACAGCGATTTCGGCAGGCTCGAACACGTGCAGAAGGCCTTCCTGGAGGGGTTCGTCCGCTCGGGCGGCTACTCGCCGACGCGCCTTCGACGGCACGGGCGCTCGTCGCGGATTCTCCCCGGGGAGCACTTCCTGGTGCGCGCACGTTTCGTCCCGGCGCGGGAAGGACGGGAACACGAATCTGTCGAGGCGAGCACAGTCCTCGCAGCCTGCCTGCTTCTTTCCCCCTTCCTGCCGCTCATGCCCATCGGAGCGGCGGGCCCCGGCCGCGACGCCTTCACCGCCTCGCTGATCCGCCTGCGCAAGGAGCTGCGCAGCCGGGGGCTTCTCGACAAGCAGTGCATGGGGGTTCTGCGCTACGACAGGGAGAGGGTTCTTCTCGTTCGGCACTGGAAAGACGACGAGGACCTCATCGTGATCTTTCACTTCGGCGGCGCGGCATCGACCGTGGCGCTGCCCGTCCCGACGGGCGCGTGGGAGCTGCGCTTCGACACGGCGGGCCAGCGCTGGAACGGGCCCGGAAGCGAACTGCCCGTGCTGCTGCGGGGCGACGGCGGGGATGTCCCGCTCCTTCTGGCCCCCTTCTCCTGCGCCGTGTATCTGCGGCAGCACGGGGAATGAAAATACGGGGTATCGGGTATTGGGTCCAGGGTATCGGGTAAATGAAGAAGGGTATCGGGTTTAGGGTATCGGGTATCGGGGTGGAAAGAGATCAGTCTATAAAGAGTTCTCAGTACCTTCAGACCCTATACCCTATACCCGAAACCCTATACCCCTTTCTCACACCTGTCCCCTGATCAATTTGTAAAACAGGATCACCGCCCCCACCGACACGGCCGAGTCGGCCACGTTGAACGCAGGCCAGTGGTAGGTGGAGATGTAGACGTCGAGGAAATCGATCACCTCGCCCAGGCGGATCCGGTCGATGAGGTTTCCCACCGCCCCGCCCATGATGAGCGACATGCCGTAGGTCAGCAGGATGTCTTCCGTTTTCATTTGCACGATGTAATAAACGATCAGGCAGGAGGCAAAGATCGACACGCCGATGAGGAAGAGCGCCCGTACGATCGGCGAGGCGTCAGCCAGAAAGCCGAAGGCCGCGCCGGGGTTGCGCACGTAGGTGATGTTGAAGAACCCCTGGATGACGGGGATGGACTCGTGCAGGGTCATGTGCGTGTCGATGTAGACCTTCGTGATCTGGTCGAGCACGATGATCACCAGCGCCGTCAAGACAAACAGCAGGTAGTTTCGTTTCAAGGCATCTCCATTCGAAAAATCCCCCTTTCATCCCCCTTTTTCAAAGGGGGAAACTTGGGGGATTTCGGCTTCTTTTCTCCGCCCGATACCCGAGACCCTGTACCCGATACCCCTTATCCCAGATTCCCCAGGCACCTCGGGCAGATCTTCGGGTGATTCGCGTCGCGCCCCAGCTCCTCGCTGAAAACCCAGCAGCGCTGGCACTTCTCGCCTCCGGCCTTCGTCACGGCGACCTTGAGGCCGGGAAGCTCGGCGCTTTCGAAGGCGTCCTTCAGATCGCCGCCCTTCTGCACGCGCAGGCCGGAGACGATGCAGAGCGCCCGCAGGTCTTCCTCGTGCTTCGCCAGCAGATCGACGAGTGT
>JALOPC010000124.1 GCA_025454095.1 Syntrophales bacterium
ACCCTAAAAAACATGGAACAATATGGGATTGTGGAGCTTCAAAAAGAAAGCAAATCCATAAAGCCCATGGTCAGGTTCACAAGTTTTCGTGCAGAGTTTTAACCGTAGCAAGCGGGGGAGCAAATCATTGGTAATCGCTGGCCTCAATGCATATCCTTGTGCATGTCTTTTACCCCAAAGCGACCAATACCGAACTTTTATACATCTTGACAAAAAGCGATAAATTTTTATATTACCGGTGAGCTTTTGAAGTCCCCATGGGAGGCGTTTGTCTGTCATGTACTTCAACCCCCTTCAAGTATCGAAGATCAAAGGGGTATTCGATCAGGCGGAGCGGCTTGCCGGCCGCTACTTCCGCCTGACTGAAGACCAGATGAGGGCGCAGCGTTACGATCTCAGGACGCTGGCTCATCTGGAGGCGTACGAGGTCGACGAGAAGGCCTTCGCGCACCTGTGCAAGTACGCGATCCGCAAGGGGGAGCAGGCCGAAAAGCCCCGGAGTTACGATCTCTACCGGATCTGCCTGCAGGACAACCGGATCCTGGGCGCCGTCGAGAGGGCCCACTCCTTCATCCGGCTCGAGTCGCTCATGCTCTACATCGCCGTGCACGAGCTGGTACACGTGATCCGGTTTGCCGGCGGGCTTGCGGACTTCGAGGCCCCGCACGCCGAAAGGCTGCAGGAAGAGGAGAAGGTCGACCAGATCACGCGGACGGTTCTCCGCCCGGCGGCCGACAAGGACATGGGCCTCGTGCTCGACTGCTTCAGCAGCCGCTACAGTTTGCTCGAATGCTACGGTTGAAGCCCTTACGATCGGGCTTCGACGTTTTGTTCAGGAGGGTTTTGTCATGCCGATCTACGAGTATCGATGCAGGAAGTGCAACAAGGAGTTCGAGGTGGTGCAGTCGATCACGGCCCCCGAGCTGAAGAGCTGCAAGTTCTGCAGGGGTCCCGTGACGAAGCTGATGTCGGTGTCCTCGTTCCACCTGAAGGGCAGCGGGTGGTACGTGACGGATTACGGCGGGCGCCAGGCGCCGGTGAGGGAAAGCGCAGCGAAGAGCGAGACGACGACGGAGGCATCCGCACCGGCCACCGAGGCGGCGACCCCCTCGACGACGGACGCCAAGGCCTGAACGAACGAGCAAGAACGGAACCCGAGGCGGCATCCCGGAAGGGCGGCCGCCTTATTTTTTGTCCAGCACCTGCCGGATCGTCATGGACAGGTCGCTGATGCTGAAGGGCTTCTGGATGAAGGCCTGGCAGCCCTTTTCGAGGATGGCCTTCGCCTGTTCGTTCTTGCTGTACCCGCTCGAGAGAATCACCCGGACATCGTCGTTGATCTTTCTCAAGCTGTCGTAGGTGGCCTCGCCGTCCATGCCGGGCATGATCATGTCCAGGATGATGAGGCTGATCTTGCCGCGCAGCTTCCGGTAGACCTCGATGGCCTCCTGGCCGCTTTTCGCCGCCACGACCTTGTAGCCCAGCGACTCGAGGATCTCCCGGTTGACGTCGATGATCACGTCCTCGTCGTCGACGAAGAGGATGGTCTCGCTTCCTTCCAGCAGCCCCTTGGGCGGCACCGTCTCCTTGACGGCCGCCTTGTCCGTGGCGGGCAGGAAGAGGTTGAAGGTCGTCCCCTGGTCCTCCTCGCTGTAGATGTTGATGATCCCCTGGTGGCCCCGGATGATGCCGTAGGCCGAGGCAAGACCCAGGCCGCGACCCCGCCCCATTTCCCGGGTGGTGAAGAAGGGCTCGAAGATGCGCTCCTTGGTCCTCTCGTCGATCCCCATCCCCGTGTCCGTGACGGAGACCATGACGTAGTTGCCGGGCTTGACCTTGTAGTTGCGGACGTAGGCATCGTCGAGGGTGACGTTGCGCGTCTTCAGGGTCAGCGTCCCGCCGCGCGGCATGGCCTGCTGGGCGTTGACGTAGAGGTTGACGAGAACCTGCTCGACCTGCACCTGGTCGATCTCGACGGCCCAGATGTCGCTCTCGAGCGACTTGTGGATCGTGATGTCCTTGCGGGTCTGCCCGAAGGCGTTCGAGGTCTTCTCGATGATGTCGTTCAGGTTGCAGGGCTTGACCTCGTAGCGGCCGCCGCTCGAGAACGCCAGCAGCTGGTTCGTGAGGTCGGAGCCGCTCTTGACCTGCTTTTCGATTCGCTTGAGACGCCCGTAGGCGGGGTGGTCGGCCTTCGTCTCCGAGAGCATCAGCGCCGTGTAGCCCTGGATGCCCATGAGGATGTTGTTGAAGGCGTGCGCGATCCCGCCGGCCAGCGTGGCCACGGCCTCCATGTTCTGCGCGTGGAACAGCTCGGCCTCCATCTTCTTGATGTCCGTGATGTCCTCGTAGGTCATCAGCTGCTTGCCGTTGCCGAGGACCACCATGCGGGAGTGCATGATCCGGTCCGAGCCGCCTCGCACGCGGATCGTGACGACGCGCTCCCCCACCTTGCGCTTCTTCGCGAAATTCTCCAGGTCCTCGCGGTAGAAGTAGCGTACGAGGTCCCGGTAGGAGGGGTTCGGGAAGACCCGTTTCAGGAACGTCTCGTTGTCGGGGAGGTCCTCGATGGTGTAGCCGAAGATTTCCGTGAAGCGGGGGTTCAGGTATTCGAACACCCCGTCGGGCCTCGCCAGGGCGATGCCCACGGGGGAGTTGTCCGAGAGGATCCGGAAGCGTTCCTCGCTCTCGATAAGGGCGTACTCGATGCGCTTGCGGTCCGTGATGTCGGTGAGCATCACCATGGCGCGCCGCTCGTCGATGCGCGCCGCCCGGAACTCGAGGACCTTCGTGCTTCCGTCCCGGCAGGCGATGTGGAAGACGCGGGCGCTGCCCCTGACGTTGGCCGCCATGTCGGACTTCCAGGTCTCGATGACCTTCTTGCGGTATTCCCCGTCGGGGAATGCCTTCCGGAACCACTCCTTCCCCGTGGGGACGTCCTCGAGGGCGTAGCCGGTGACCCGGACGAACTCCGGGTTGATGTAGATGAACTTTCCCTTCTCGCCGAGCAGCAGGACGCCGTAGGGCGATTTCTGAATGATGGTCCCGAAGGTCTCCCGCTCGTTCTGGAGCGTCTGCTCCAGTTCGGCGACGCGCTTCTTCAGGGCCGCCAGTTCCTGGTTGGGTTCGTCTGTTCCCTTGTCCTTGACCATTCTCCCCTCTCCCTGCTGCTTTCCCGGCCTTCTTACCCTCTTACCTTCTCACCTTTTTCCAGACACTTCCGAATAAACCCCGCCATGGCCTCGAGGACTTCCTCCCGCGCCTCGGCGTGGGGGATGTGGCCGCAGCGGACGAGCAGCGCCTCCGCCCGCCCGGAAACCTGCCGTTCGATGGCGCGGACCTGGGCCGGCGTCCCGTACCGGTCGTCGATGCCCTGGACGATCAGGACGGGGCAGCGGACCCCGGGCAGGACATCCTCGATGTTCCAGCTCCGGAATCCCGGCGAGAGCCACGTTTCGGACCAGCCGCGAAAGACGAGGTCCGTCTTGTCCCCATGGTAGCGTGAGAGCCGTTTGGGGAGATCCGTTGCCGCGTAGACGGAAACGGCCTCCCGGATCCCCTCGAGGGTGACGTCCTCCACGAACACGTGGGCGGCCTCGGTGATCACGGCGCGCACGTTTTCGGGGTGCTTCGACGCGTAGATCAGGGCGATTGAACCGCCGTCGCTGTGGCCGACGAGAATCGCCTTGCCGATACGGCACGCGTCGAGCACGGCCGGCAGGCCGTCCAGCGCCTCGTCATGGAGATAGCCCGCATTGCGGGGCAGGGTGAAGGCCCCCGAGTTTCCATACCCCCAGCGGTCGTAGACCAGGGCCGGCAGGCCCGTTTTTTCGCTCAGAAGAGACGGGAAGTCCCGCCACTGGCCGATGCTGCCGAGCCCCTCGTGCAGGAAGACGAGGGTTGTCCCGTCCGCGCCCGGGTCGGCGGGCTCGGGCTCGATCCGCTCGGCGTGGAGCCGGTGCCCGGCTGCGTGAATCTGGAAGGAGCTCCTGGAAACGCCCATGGTTCAACGAATCCTGCCTCATGAAACGCATCCGGATACGGGACATCGCACGCCCTGCGGCGGGGTGCGAGCGCCATCATCTTACATTTCCTGGCAACGTGGTCAAGGCCATTTTTATCGTTCTTGACGGGGGCGCGGCGCGCCGGTAGACTCCGCCGATAAAGATCTCAACCTCTCACTTTCGTGCGCAAGATGCACGGGCTGAACTTGAAATGAGTGTACAGGCAGAACATGAAGAGTGAAGTCGCCGGAACGGAAAAACGCTGGCCCGTCCTGTGGGCCGCGTTTGCGACCTACCTGCTGGACAGCTACGACCTCATCGTGCTGGCCATCGTCATGCCGGTTCTGCTCAAGGTGCTCGACATCACGCTGCCCGAGGGGGGGCTCATCGGATCGGCCACCATGGCGGGCGCCATGATCGGCAGCGTGGTTTTCGGGCTCATTGCCGAGAACCGGGGGCGCCGCACCGCCCTGATCGTCGCCCTGCTGTGGCTGGGAGTCGGGATGGGCGCGGTGTACCTCGCCCACAACCTGGGGACGTGGATGGCGCTGCGGTGCCTGACGGGTCTGGCCATCGGGGGCATCTGGGGCCCCTGTTCGGCCCTGATCGCGGAGCACTGGTCGCCGCAGTACCGCGGGCGTGCGGCCTCGTTCGTCCTGAGCAGCTTTGCCATCGGCGCCGTGATGGCCTCCTTCACGGGAAGGATGGTTCTCGACACGGACTGGAGACTCCTGTTTCTCCTGGGGACGATCTCGATTCCCTTTGCCCTCCTTGTGGCCCGGTTCGTCCCGCCGGACCGCGCCGCCGGGAACCGGACGGACGGGGAGAACGCGGCAGGCAAGGTCGGCATCACCGACATCTTCAGGGGCGGCCTGGGGAAGACGACGTTTCTGGCCACCCTGGTGAGCCTCATCAACCTGGCCGGCTACTGGGGCGCCGCCTACTGGATCCCCACGTTCCTCACCCGCGAGCGGGGGCTGAGCCTCACCATGATGGCCGACTTCTCGCTCGTCATGTACGTGGGGATGTTCTTCGGGTTCCAGTTCTTCGGGTTCCTGGCCGACCGCATCGGCCGCCGCAAGGCCATGATCGCCGCCTTCGGCACGATCGCCGCCGCCGTGTGGGTCTACATCGTGGTGAAGGACCCGCTCTTCCTGTTCTGGTGGGGCATCGTCGTCGGCTTCGGTCTTCCCGGCGTGGGCGGGGTGCTGGGGGCATACTTTGCCGAGCTTTTCCCCGAACGGGTCCGGGCCTATGCCGGGGGCTTCTGCTGGAACATGGGCCGGATCGGCGCCGTGCTTGCCCCCTACACGATCGGGCAGATCGGGAGCCATTACGGGCTTGCCACGGGGCTCGCCGTCACCGGGGTGGTCTACGTGATCGGGGCCCTTTCCTTGTTTCTTCTGCCGGAGACGTTCGGGGGCCTTCTGCCGGAGACGTTCGGGGGCCGGGGGCGGTATTGATTGTCGGCCGTGATCCTGGGGCGAAGACAAGAGGGCAAGAACCTCCATAGAAGCAGCGCGTGAGTCGTCATGGACATTGAAACCTACCTGGGCAAGAAAACGCTGATCGTCGGCGACGTCAACACGGGAAAGACGACCCTCAGCCGGGAGATCCTGGACGTTTTCTGCCGGCAGGGGATGGGGGAACGGATTGCCGTCATCGACCTCGCGCCGGAGATCCCCGACGAGAGTTTGCGATCCCGGGGGCTCAAGGGGGTGGG
>JALOPC010000125.1 GCA_025454095.1 Syntrophales bacterium
GAAACAGGACCTCGTCGGAGCGGGTTGGAATTTCGTAGTACAGGCCGATGCCGAACCGGGAGGGAAGGCCGAGGTGTTTTCTGACGATCGACTGCGAGCCGTCGGCTGCGACGAGAAATCGGAAGGAGAAAACGCCCCGGTCCGTCCACACCGCGCTGTCGGAGAGACGAGTCACCTTGGTCCCGGCTGCGATCTCGACGTTTGAGGCCCTGTCGAGCCCGGCCAGGTGATGGCGGGCCAGGTCGATCCGGTTCGCCGTGATCATCGGGTGGTTCAGCACGATGCGAAAAGGAGGCCGGCCATCCAGGCAGACGACCTGCTCGCGAAACGAGCGGATGCGATCCCCCGGCACGCCGAATTGGGCGGCCGTGCGGGTCAGCCCGCCCGCGCAGACCTTGGGGCCGATGGGTTCGTTTTTCTCGAGCAGAAGGACGCTGAGGCTCGAGCCCGCCAGCGCCTGCGCACAGGCGATCCCTGCCGGCCCCGCCCCGATGATGATCACGTCAAAACGGTACTTCATCGCCACCCGTAGGACAGCAAGAAAATCCCCCTCGTTCCCCCTTTTGCAAAGGGGGAGGACTGGAGGGGTGTCCGCCTGTATGTTTGTTGCTTTCGGGATCTACTCGTCGGATTTGGCAGTGAACAGCTTTGCCCCGTCGCGCAGCGACCCCTCGAGTCCCACGTTGAACCCGCCGGCATCGCGCACGGCCAGATCGCCGGCCTCGGCCGCGTCGTAGAGGGACTGGTCGCAGGCGATGAGGGCGTGCTTCACCTTCATGCCCCGGTGGAGCCGGACCTCGCTGCCGTTGACGTAGACGGTCATCTTGTCGTCGCTCATGGTGTCACCACGATCCTTCCTTCGGTTCGGGGGGAAACGGGGGAGTTCTTTTCGAGGTAGGCGAGAAAGGCGTCCCGCACATTGTCCCCGATGACGGCGTTCTTTCCTTCGCGGAAGATCCCGAAGCGGTCGCCGCCCGCGGCAAGGAAATCGTTGGTCGTCACCCGGTAGATGCGCGACGGATCCGCCGGTTTGCCGCCTACAGCCAGCTCCTTCACGCGGGAGCCTTCGGGGGCTTTCATGTCGTAGACCACCTTGAGGCCCGAGACCTGGAGCATGCCGTCCGTTTTCGCGTTCTGCTCGAGAATGCCGGCGATCTGCGCCCCCGTGAGGTCCATGGTCATCAGGTTGTTGTCGAAGGGCAGCAGCATGAAGACCTGCTCCAGGGTGATCTTTCCTTTCGGGATCGTCGTCCGGATTCCCCCGTTGTTCTGGATCGCCGCGTCGGCCCCGGTCGCCTTGCGCATCGCATCGCAGACAAGGTTTCCCAGGTTGGATTCGAAGGGCCGCTTCGCCAGGTCGACGCGTGTCTCGCCGACGGTTCGGCCGAATTCCTCGCGGATCTGGTCGTCGTACTTCCGGATGATGCCGGCCACCGTGTCATCGACGGGGTCATTCGGGCCTGCCTTGACTTTCCGGAGAATTCTCTTCTCGGGGTACCGGACGATCCTGCCCGACGCGGCGTCCACGGAGATATTCAGAACCCCCAACTGCTGGCCGTAATAGCCGGCCTGGACGATCAACGTCGTTCCGACCACCACCGTGGTTTTCACCTCCGTGTGGCTGTGCCCGCCCACGATCAGGTCGATCCCGGCCACCTTCGAGGCCATCTCCCGGTCCTCGTCGAGACCCAGGTGCGACAGGACGACGACGGGGCCGGCCCCTTCCTTCCTGACCTTGTCGATGAGTGCCGGGAGAGACTTCTCGACGGCAACGACCCTGTACCCCTTCAGATTTCCCGGCTTGGTGGCGTAGTGCGTCTCGGGCGTCGTGATGCCGATGACGGCAATCTTCAGCCCTTTCTTCCGGAGCAGGATGTAGGGTTTCACCCCGGGCAGAAGGGCCCCCCGCTCGTCGACGATGTTGGCCGACAGGAAGGGGAAGGCAGCCGCCTTCCGCAGGTCCTGGAAGGCCTCCATCCCCCAGTCGAATTCGTGGTTGCCCACGGTCATGGCGTCGAACCCCATCCGGTTCATGGTCTCGATGACGGGCTTGCCCCGGAAGAGATTCGAGATGGGCGTTCCCTGGAACATGTCCCCCGCGGACAGCAGGAGCGTCCCCCCCGGGTTCTTCTCCCTCTCCTCGGCGACCATCTTCGCGATCCGGGCCATTCCCCCCGTCGCCGGCTTGCCCTCCTTGCCGGGCTTGGGCAGGAGGTTGCCGTGAAAGTCGTTGATGTGCAGAAGAGTCAGGTCGACCGTCTCGGCCGCCGACGGGCTGAGAAACGAGGAGGCGAAAACGAAGAGAAGCGCAGTGAGAACCGCCGGGATTCTTGTCATGGGATGACACCGCCCTTGTGTGAATTTCCTGCGAGAGCAAACCGTCGACGTCCCGTTGCAAGGGCTGCGCCGCATGGCTCAATTTAATTGACAGGCCCTGGCGGATCAAGTAAAAAACGCCCTTATTTTGTGTGTTGATTCCCTTGTGCGGAGGAACGATCCCCATGGCAGAAACGAAACCGGACCGCTTCATGACCTGGATTGCGCTGACCACGGCCATCATGGCCGTCTTTGCCGCCGTCACGACGCTCTACGTCGGAAAATACTCCTCCCGCGCCGTTCTGCACCAGGGCGAGGAGACGGACATGTGGGCCTACTTCCAGGCCAAGAGCATCAAGCAGCACGCCTTCGAGATGCAGAAGGAGAAAGTCGAGCAGGAGCTGCTCGCCCAGGCGGGGAAACTCCCGAAGGAGGCCCGGGAAAAGGCCGACAAGATGCTGGCCCGATACGGCAAGAACGTCGACCGCTACGAGGTCGAGAAAAACGAGATCAAGGAGAAGGCCGAAGCGCTTGCCAGGCAGAAGAAAGACGCCACGACCCGGGCGGGAAACTTCGGATACGCGCTGATCTTCCTGCAGATCGCCATCATGCTGTCGTCGCTCGCGGCCCTGACCAAGAAGAAGGAACTCTGGTACCTGGGCCTCGCGACAACGTCCGGGTGGCTGTTCTATTTTCTCGACGCGATTCTTCTTTTCTATTGAAATTCAGAGCTTCTTGACTTCTGTCCCTTGTAAAGGCGCTCTTTCAGACGCAGAATCCGCCGCCAGGACTCGTCGATGCGCTCCCGCGGAATGACGCCCTTTTCGACGAGCATGCGGATCGTCCCGGCGGCCCGGGCGGCGATGTCCTCCTCGTAGACGGAATTGTTCGCGAACAGCAAGATGTCGACGCCGGCGAGGATCGACTGCCCGATGACGGTTTCGAGTCCGTACCGCGAGGCGATCGCCTTCATCTGCAGATCGTCGGAGATCACCACGCCCGAAAACCCCATGTCGCGCCGCAACAGGTCGGTCAGGGTTTTCCGGGAGAGGGTCGCCGGCCACTCCGGGTCGAGCTTTCCGTTGAAGATGTGAGCCGTCATGATCATGTCGGCCTCGCCCCGGCGGATGAGGGTTCCAAAAGGCTCCAGTTCCAGGGCGGACCATCGGCCCGTCACATCGACAAACCCCTCGTGGGTATCCCCGGCGGCGCTGCCGTGACCCGGAAAGTGCTTGGGTGCAGTCAGGATGCCGTGGCGCCGGTGGGCCTCGATGACGGCGCCGGCATGGCGGCTCACCGTTGCGGGGTCCCGGGAAAAGCTTCGCTCCAGTTTCCCGATGACGGGGTTGTCCGGGTTGAGGTCGAGGTCCACGACGGGGGCGAAGTTGAGATTGATGCCGAGCCCCGCAAGGGTCTTTGCCGTGCGCTCCGCCTGCCGCGCCGTCTTCCCGGGGTCGCCTCCGGCTGCGAGCCGCTTCTGGGACAGGGTAGGGGGAAAGCCCGCCTTTTCCTTGAGCCGGACGATCCTGCCGCCCTCCTGGTCGACGGCGATGAAGAGGGGGATGGCCGTCAGCGTTTGCAGGGAGGCCGTGAGGGCTCGGAGCTGACCGGGGGATTCGATGTTTCGGCCCCAGGTGCGCGAGGGGACGTCGTAGTCGAAGAGGATCACGCCGCCGATATGCCGCTCCCGGATGTCCCGCGCGACAGGGTTGCGGTCGGCGGGCTCCAGGCCGCGGAACCCCACCATGATCATCTGGCCGATCTTCTCTTCCAGGCCGGGCTCGGGTCCGGGGCCTGCGGCCGCGGGCGCGGCGCCGGCAAGGAGGGCGAGCGCGATCCATGCAGAAACGAAAAACCGCATGAGGGTTTCTTACCGGATAAACGCGTAAAAAGATAGCGGGATCCTCCCGGTGGGGGCATAAGATTTCTGTTGATTGTCCCAACTCCATGGTTATATGGTGACCACTCGGCCTGTGCCGCATATGGGAAGAGGAATCGGTTTCTTGAAATCCCCCAGGATCCTTCTCGCAGCGCTTTGTGCACTCCTTTTCGCCGTCGCCGCCCAGGCGGCCGCCGAACCGGCGGATACCCTCGTCGTCTACGGCGACGCCAGGACCGGGCACGACATCCACCGCAAGATCGTCGGGCACATCCTGACCTTCAGGCCTCAGGCCGTCTTTTCCACGGGGGACCAGGTCAACGACGGCAGAATCCAGGGCGAATGGGCCGTCTTCAACGAGATCATCTCCCCGATTCTCGAGACCTCCCGGTTCTATCCCCTGCTCGGGAACCACGAGCGAAACGCCGAGCTGTACTTCAAGAACTTCCGGCTTCCCGGCAACGAGCGCTGGTACGCCGTCCGCCAGGGGCCCATCCAGTTCTACCTGCTCGACAGCAACGGGCTCATCGGGCCGGGCTCGAACCAGCATGCCTGGCTGGAGAAGGAGCTGCGGGGTGTCCCGAAGGACGTGAAATTCGTGGCCGCCCTGTTTCACCACCCCGTCATCTCCTCGGGCCCTTACCCTGACGAGAAGAATCTCGCGAGGCGCCTGCTGCCGCTGCTCGAGAAATACGGGGTCGACATCGTGTTTGTCGGCCACGAGCACGTCTACGAGCGGTCCTTCAAGGACGGGGTCACCCACGTCACGACCGGGGGAGGCGGGGCGCCCCTTCACCTGAAGCTTCGTCACAATCCCTACGGCCAGGTGTTTGCGAGCGTTCACCACTTTTGCGTCCTGAGGGTGGCGGGGCGGACGCTGGAGGTCCGCGCCTACGACACGGACATGGCTCTCGTCGACGAGTTCAGGATCAAGAGCAAAAGACAGTAGCGAGGACAGCGGGAATAGGGTAGAGGGTAGAAGGGGTACGACACATGCGACCGACATCGATCCTGATCATCGCCGTCACCCTCCTGGCGGCCGTCTCGATGGGTCCGGAGCCGGCCCGGGGGCAGGCGAAGGACATCGAGACACTGGCCCGCGAAAGGGCCCACCACACCAATCCGGGCTTTCGCAACCCCTGGATGCCGGATGAAGGGGCGGGCAGCACCCTGCGGCTTCTCGAGTGGAAGATCAGTTCCAACCCCTACAGGAAAGACAAGCGGCAGCG
>JALOPC010000126.1 GCA_025454095.1 Syntrophales bacterium
TCGAGAAGGAGATGTACACCTTCGTCGACCGCGGGGACGAATCCCTGACGATGCGCCCCGAGGCGACGGCCTCGGTCATGCGGGCCTACCTCGAGCACAACCTGTACGCGTCGGAGAGCCTGGTGAAGCTCTACACCATCGGGCCCATGTTCCGCCGCGAGCGGCCGCAGAAGGGCCGTTTCCGCCAGTTCAACCAGCTCAACGCGGAACTGCTCGGCTCCAAGGACCCGCGCGTGGACGCCGAGGTCATCCTGATGCTCGTCACCTTTCTGCGGAGCGTCGGCGTCACGGACGCCCGCCTCGAGATCAACTCCCTCGGCTGCCCTGCCTGCCGGCCGGCCTTCCGCGAGGTGATCCACGCTTACCTGGCGGAAAGGCAGGATGGTCTCTGCGAGGACTGCCAGCGGCGCCTGTCGACCAATCCCCTTCGGGTCTTCGACTGCAAGGTGGACGGGTGCAAGGCTATCGTGGCCACGGCCCCCCTGCTGATCGAATTTCTTTGCGGGGAGTGCCGGGAGCATTTCGAATCGGTCCAGTCGGGGCTTCGCCGCTTCGACACACCCAACCCCAGGATGGTCCGCGGCCTGGACTACTACACGAAAACGGCCTTCGAGGTCACCACGGGCGCTCTGGGCGCGCAGAACGCCGTCGCGGGCGGCGGCCGCTATGACCGCCTCGTGGAGGACCTGGGCGGCCCCGAAAGCCCCGGGATCGGGTTTGCCGTGGGCCTCGAGAGGCTCGTCGCCGTGGCCCCCATCCCCGACGAGCAGGTCATCCCGAGGCCCGATCTCTTCATCGCCGCCCTCGGGAAAGAGGCGCAGGATTTCGCCTTTGTCCTCTGCAACCGCATGCGGATGCGAGGCGTCCTCGTCGAAACGGACTATGGGGCACGAAGCCTCAAGAGCCAGATGAAGCGCTCCGACAAGCTCAAGTGCCGCTACACCCTCATCCTGGGCGAGCGGGAGCTCCAGGAAAAGAACGCCCTGTTGCGGGACATGAAGGACAGTTCCCAACAGCCCGTCGGGCTCGACGATGCCGAGAACGCTCTATTGAAACTATTGGGGAGGAACTAGACCTTGTCCGACTTTATTTCGAAAATAAAAAGAACCCACTACTGCGGCCACCTGAAGGCCGTCGATGCGGGAAAAGAAGTGGTCCTGATGGGATGGGTGCACCGCCGCCGCGACCACGGCGGGGTCATCTTCGTCGACCTGCGAGACCGGGAAGGAATCGTGCAGGTCGTTTTCAACCCCGAGGTGCATGCCGAATCGCACCAGGAAGCCCACCGGATCCGCAGCGAGTTCGTCCTCGCCCTGAAGGGAACGGTGCGCAAGCGCCCCGAAGGGATGGAAAACCCGGATCTCTCGACAGGCGACGTCGAGGTGATGGCAAACACCCTCGAGATCTTGAGCGAGGCGAAAACGCCCCCCTTCGTGCTCGACGCGGAGACGGACATCTCCGAGAACATTCGGCTCAAGTACCGCTACCTCGACCTGCGCAGGCCCGAGCTGCAGCGAAACATCATCCTGCGAAGCCGCGTGGCCGCGGCAACGCGGGAGTACTTCACCTCCAAGGGGTTCCTCGAGGTGGAGACGCCCATGCTCGCGAAGAGCACACCCGAGGGGGCCCGGGACTACCTCGTGCCCAGCCGCGTGAACCTGGGCACATTCTACGCCCTGCCCCAGTCCCCGCAGACCTTCAAGCAGCTGCTCATGATTTCGGGCTTCGACCGCTATTTCCAGATCGCCCGGTGCTTCCGCGACGAGGACCTCCGGGCGGACCGGCAGCCCGAGTTCACACAGATCGACGTGGAGATGTCCTTTATCGACGAGGAAGACATCATCTCGACGATGGAAGGTCTCATGGCCCACATCTTCAAGGCGGGCACGGGCCGGGATCTCCAGATCCCCTTCCCGCGGATCACCTACCGGGACGCCATGGAGCGCTACGGTCGGGACAACCCCGACACCCGGTTTGCCATGGAGCTGCGCGACGTGACGGAGATCGTGAAGGACTGCGGCTTCAAGGTGTTCAACGAAGTGGCCGCAAGCGGCGGGATCGTCAAAGCCGTCCGGATCGAGGACGAGCGCCGTCTCTCCCGCAAGGACATCGACGGGCTGACGAACTTCGTCTCCGACTATGGCGCCAAGGGTCTCGCCTGGGCCCGCGTGAATGCCGACGGGTGGACCTCGCCCATCGTGAAGTTTCTCAAGGCCGAGGAGGTCGGGGCTCTCACCAAGGCCATGGAGGCCCGCGAGGGGGACCTGATCGTCTTCGTCGCCGACAATCCCGGCATCGTCAACGATGCCCTTGCCAACCTGAGAATCCACGTGGCCCGCAAGCTCGACCTCATCAAGCCCGATCAGCTCGCCTTCACGTGGGTCGTCGAGTTCCCGCTGCTGGAGTACAGCGACTCGGAGAAGCGGTTCGTGGCCAAGCACCACCCCTTCACGTCGCCCGTGCCGGAGGATCTGCCGCTCCTGGACTCGGACCCCGGAAAGGCGCGGGCCCGGGCCTACGACCTCGTCCTGAACGGCACCGAGATCGGCGGCGGCAGCATCCGGATCCACCGCACCGACGTCCAGCAGAAGCTGTTCCAGACCCTGGGCCTCACCCCCGAGGACACGCGGCTCAAGTTCGGGTTCCTCCTCGACGCGCTCGAGTTCGGCACGCCGCCGCACGGCGGTATCGCCTTCGGCTTCGACCGGCTGATCATGATCATGACCGGGGCCCCGTCGATCCGCGACGTCATCGCCTTCCCCAAGACGCAGAAGGCAACCGACGCCATGACCGACGCACCGTCGAAGGTGAGCATCGAGCAGCTCATGGAGCTTTCGCTGAAGATCGTGCAGTGAGCAGCGGGGGACCGTTTTTACCTATTGACAAAGCCGGGGCAATTCTTTATTGCAGGTACACGAGGTTGCCATCATGAACAACGGGATCATCGACCGCCGTATCGAAACCAGGCCGGGCTCGGAGCGCCCGACGGCGGCAGAACCGCGGCCTATGAACGAACCGACGCGGCATGGTCCCTCCATGACAGGTTGAATCCACGATTCAGACGGAAGAGACACGGGAGGGAACACCAGAGCGTTCCCTCCCTTTTTTATTCCGCGGTACCGGTCGGCGCCCAGTCGGCCGGCCGTTTCATGATCCATCCAACGCAGGTGCAGGGAGAAGCGACATGGCCAAGTGGAACAAGGAAAAGAAGGTCCTCGATCACGAGCACACGAAGTTCTGGAGCTATGAGGTCAAGGACGTCGAACAGCCAAACCTTCAGAAGGACGTATTCCCCTATGATGAAGTCTGCCGTATCGTCTTCGACCACAAGCTCGTCATGATGAGCCCGGCCGAGGAGATCTTCATCACCGACACGACCTTCCGCGACGGCCAGCAGGCGCGCCCGCCCTACACGGTCAAGCAGATCGCCGATCTCTACAAGATGATGAGCCGCCTGGGCGGCGAGAAGGGCGTCATCCGCCAGACGGAGTTCTTCCTCTACAGCCAGCGCGACCGCGAGGCCCTCGAGGCCTGCCGAAGCATGAACCTGAGGTACCCCGAGATCACCGGCTGGATCCGCGCCGTGAAGGAGGACGTGCCCCTGGTCAAGCAGATGGGTCTCAAGGAGACGGGCATCCTCACGTCCGTGTCGGACTACCATGTCTTCCTCAAACTCGGCGTGACGCGCAAGCAGGCCATGGAGATGTACCTCGACGTGGTTCGCTCCATCCTCGAGGCGGGAATCGTCGCCCGCTGCCACTTCGAAGACCTGACGCGGGCGGACATCTACGGCTTCGTCATCCCCTTCGCCATCGAGCTGATGAAACTGCGCGAGCAGAGCGGCATCGACGTCAAGATCCGCCTCTGCGACACCATGGGCTACGGGATCACCTACCCCGGGGCGGCCCTGCCGCGCAGCGTGGACAAGATCGTCAGGGCCTTCATCGAGGACGCGGGGGTCCCCGGACACCTGCTCGAGTGGCATGGCCACAACGACTTCCACAAGGCCCTGATCAATGCCACCACGGCCTGGCTCTACGGATGCAGCGGCGCCAACGGCACCCTGATGGGCATCGGCGAGCGCACGGGAAACCCTCCCGTCGAGGGCCTCATCTTCGAGTACATCCAGCTCCACGGTGAAAACCACGGGATCGACACCACGGTCATCACGGAGATTGCCGACTACGTCCGGCGGGAAATGAAGTTCAAGATCGCGCCGAACTACCCCTTTGTCGGTTCCGAGTTCAACGTCACACGCGCCGGCGTGCACCTCGACGGCCTGGTGAAGAACGAGGAGATCTACAACATCTTCGACACGGCGAAAATCCTGAAGCGCCCCATCATGCTCGAGATCACCGACAAATCGGGCAAGGCCGGGATCGTCCACTGGATCAACTCCCGCCTCGACCTGAGCAACGGCGAAATCATCGACAAGCGCCACCCGGGCATCTCGGCGATCCACAAGTGGGTGATGAAGCAGTACGAGGGGGGCCGCATGACGAGTATTTCCAACGACGAGATGGAAAAGGTGGTCCGAAAGTTCCTCCCCGAGCTCTTCATGTCCGACCTCGAGAAGATCAAGTACCGAGCGGCCCAGGCCGCCGTAGCGGTCGTGCAGCAGGTGATCGAGCATCCCGTGATGAAGGGGATGAACCCGGAGATGCAGGAAACGATCATGCAGCAGTTCATCGACGAGAACCCGTCGATCCAGTTCGCCTATGTCGTGGACACGCACGGCAAGAAGGTCACCCGGAACATCACCCACATCACGGACCGCTCGAAGTACGAGAATTTCGGTGTCGGCACGGACTACTCGAACCGGGAGTGGTTCATCCGCCCCATGGAGGCCGGCAAGATCCACGTGACCGACTTCTACATCTCCAAGATGACCGGCGCCCTCTGCATCACCGTATCGGCGCCCATCGTCGACGAGCACGACGAGATCCGCGGCGTATTCGGCGTCGACATCCGGTTCGAAGAGTGGACCAAGAGCGTGGACTTGATCTCCGAGGCCACGGAAAGGGCCTTGAAGGCGGAGTACGAGGCGAAGAAGAAATCGGACCACTGGTTTTAAGCGGGCGCCAGCGCCTTCAGGGGCCAGAGTTCAATATCCCGGGAAAAGGGTTTATCAAGGGAAAGGGCGGCTGAGGATTCGGCTGCCCTTTCTTGTGTTGCAGCTCATGGATGTATCACAATATTGATAGTATACGTATCTGTATATTGTTATGATTTATAATACATTATTGTAGTATTATATAGCCTCTCGAGCCCCTCCCGCTTACTTCGCTTCTTTCTTTTATTCTTTTCTATTCCGACACGTTACATCCTATTTTCCGTTTTATCCGCAACGTGGCACGAGCCTTGTTCTAGAGAGATCCCGCAGGCCGACGGTGAGAACGCCCTCACGCCGCAGGCCCTGCCTCCCGGCAGGGCTTGCGGCCCTCCTCCACTCGCGGCGCAAGGATCGGCCGGACAGGAGCCGCCACTCATGCCGCGGCTGTGTTCCCGATCACAATACCTGGAAGGGAGAACGGATATGACCATGACTCTGCTGGATCGGATCTTCAGACTGACGATCGTGTCGCTGCTCATCCTGGGCATCATGACAAGCTTGCTGACCGAGGCGATGGCCCAGGACGCCAAACCCGCCCCGGCGGCCGCGGAGGAAAAACCGACGGCCGATTTCACCGTGTCGGCCCTCAGCGCCTACATATGGCGCGGTCAGCAGCAGACAAGAGACAGCCTCGTGCTGCAGCCGTCGATGACGGTCGGGTATAAGGGCTTCAGCGCAAACCTTTGGGGAAACCTGGACACGAACCCGTACTCGCCGACCGATGCCTGACCCTTTTCTACAGCAAGGCCTTCGGGCCCGTAACGGCAGGCCTCGGCTACATCTACTACTCCCTGAATGCCCCGTACTCGGGTGCAGCCGACCCGCTGGATTCCCAGGAGCTCTTCGTCACGCTGGCCGGCAATGTCCTGCTGACCCCGACGCTCACCGTGTACAAGGAGATCGACCACTACCACCAGTGGTACATCCTCTTCGGGGTGTCCCACACCTTCGAA
>JALOPC010000127.1 GCA_025454095.1 Syntrophales bacterium
GTTGGCCTTCAAAATCTCATCGATCCGGTGATGCAACATCGATTTGTAGCGCTTCATTTTCACCGTTGCCATCGTTCAACCTCCTTTTCCTGGGGTTGAGTATAGCAACAGGCCTGCCAGGTTTCCGCTGCCGCGAAATTATTTCATAACTAACTGTTCCGAAAAAGGAAAATGATTGACGGACCCATGGCGGGCATGGGGGACACGGATGCCGCCTGCCGCACAAGAATGGACGACGCCGTCGTAGAAGCGGAACGTTGAACAAATAACACCTTGAATATAAAAGAAAATAAACGATACGACATTTTTGTCGCAGGAAGGGACTGAAAAGTCGCCGAGCTCCGCCCGGGGCGGCAAGGATTGTCGAAACGGCCGTCCTGTGATGTCGCCGCCGGATTCAGACCGCTTCAGTTCACGGAGAACACCGGTACGCCGAAGCCTACCCGGCAATCTCTCTCTGCAAGGCGGCGTAGAACTCCGCGGCGTTGCGGATCACGATCTCGTCGGCATCGAAGGTGGAGTTGTGGTGCCCGCCGTGGGTCGGTGTTCCGAACAGGGCAAACGTCCTCCGAGGCGTTGAACGGGGCGTCGGGAACGATCTGCCGGACCGAGGGGAGCGTCTTGGCCACGCGCTCCGCCACGGCGATCAGCTCCGGCGAGCTTTCGGTCACCAGCGCCTGCGCCGCCGGCTTCATCTCGACGGAGAGACCGTACATCCTCGCCGCGCCTTCGATCACCTCGCGGGCCTTCCCAACCATGTACTCGTTGAGTTCGTTGGTCACGCCCCGGGTTTCCATGCGGAAATTCGCCTTGTCGGGGATGACGTTCCATGTGCTCCCCGCCTCGAGGGTGCCCACGTTGATCCGCGTGGCGCCCTGGCTGTGCCGGGCAATGGCGTAGAGGTTCGTGACGGCGCTGCAGGCGCCCAGCATGGCGTTTCTGCCCTGCTCCGGGCTTGCCGCGGCGTGAGTCGGTCGGCCCGTGAAGGCCACTTCGAAGCGCGAGAGGGCCATGAAGCTGTGGATGTTGAAGCAGACGAGCCCCGTTTCCTTCAGCGCCAGCCCGACGTGCCCCCCGACGAGATAGTCCAGGTCGTCGACGTGCCCCTTTTCGATCATCGCCGCGGCCCCCGAGAGGTTCTCCTCGTTGGGCTGGAAGAGGAACTTGACGGCGCCCTTGAGCGTCTTGCGGTTGTCGGCGAAGTGCCTCGCCAGCAGCAGCCCCGTGGCCGTGTGGATGTCATGGCCGCACATGTGGGCGTAGCCGGGGTTCTGCGAGATGAAGCCCTGCCGGGCGGGATGATGGGTCTGGTCCTGCGTCTCCGCCACCTCGTTGGAGTCGATGTCGAAGCGGAACCCCACCGTGGGGCCCGGCAGCTCGCCCCTCAGGACCGCCACGACACCCGTGAACCCGCCCCGCGCCGGGGCGAGGAACGCCGGGTTGGCCCCGGCCTTGAGGGCCCGGTCGTACTCGGACTGCAGGGTGGCCGCGTCGGGCAGCAGCAGCTGCTTGTCCTCGGCGATCACGTCCCGCCCCAGCCTGACATCGTAACCCCACGCCGCGAGCTTTTCGGCGACGAAGGCGGTGGCGAAAAATTCCAGCCACGAGGGCTGCGGGCACCGGTGCAGGGCCCGGCGCCACTCGACCGCCTCGGGGTAGTGGACGGCGATGGAATCCTTGGGGCTGGTGCCGGTTGTCCGTGGCATGACTGAACCCTCCCTCAGATCGGTGACTGCGACCGTCTCTATAGAAGAAGCGACGCGCGCTGTCAATTCGAATTGTCCGCGGGGCCGGGGCGGCCGGTCCCCGCCGCGGCTCAGGGGTGCGGCTCGCCCTTGAGCGCGTTCTCCAGCCTCCGGGCCAGGAGCGACAGGGCCGCCTCCGACTGGCCCGACCCAGCGAGCAGGAGCACGAGCGTCGCCACGAGAGAGAATGCCCCGAGTCAATGAGTCAATGCCCGCCCCCGTGCTTTCGGATACCCGGTCAGATGACGCCGAGGCCTTCTAACTCATCGATTGCGCCCGCGTCGATGCCCAGGGACTGCAGGATCTCACGGGTGTGCTCCCCCGGCGCCGGCGGGTGCGACCGCCAGCCCGGCCGGTCCCCGTCGAAGCGCATCGGGAGTCCGACCTGGGGAACCCTGCCGCCGCCGGGAAGCTCCGCCGTGAACCAGGTTCCGCCTTCGCGGACGTGCGGGTCCTCGAGGGCCTCCTCGAAGGTGTTCACGGGGGCCACGCAGATCTTTTCCGGGTCGAAAACCCCGAGCCACTCCGCGAGCGGCCGGGTGCGGAGCACGGACCGGATCTCGGCGATCATTTCCGCCTGCCGCTCCGGCGGCGCCCACTGCTTGGCGATGAGGGATTCCCGGCCGATGGCGCGGCAGAAATTCTCCCAGAAGTGCGGCTCGAGGCATCCCAGGGACAGGAAGCGCCCGTCTGCCGCCGGGTAGACGTTGAAGCAGGCGTATCCCCCGCCGCCTTCCGTCCTGCCGCGCTTCGGGACGTGGTGGCCCGCCATGCACCGCGACATCTCGAGGGCGCCGAAGGCCGAAACCCCGTCCAGCAGCGAGATGTCGACGAACCGCCCCCTGCCGTCGCGCTGACGGCCGAGCAGCGCCGCGAGGATGCCCGCGACGGCCTGGAGCGCGCCGCCGAGGCCGGACATCTGGACGGGCGGCACGATCGGGGGGCCGTCCTGGGTCCCGAGCAGGTCGAGCACGCCCGCCAGGGCCAGCAGGTTCAGGTCGTGCGCGGGCCGCAGGCGGTAGGGGCCCGTCTGCCCGAAGGCGGTGAGGGCGCAGTAGACAAGCCCGGGGTTTTCCTCTTTCAGGGTTTCGTACCCGATCCCCATGCGCTCCAGGGTGCCCGGGCGGAAGGCCTCGACGACGGCGTCGGCCCCGCGGGCAAGCCGCAGGAAGATCTCGCGGCCCCGGGGGTGGCGCAGCTCCAGGGCGAGACCCTTCTTGTTGCGGTTGCAGACGTGGAAGAGGCTGCCCGAGCCGTTCACGCGCGGCTGGAACTGCCGGAACAGGTCGGGGGACCTCGGGCTTTCGATCTTGATGACCTCGGCGCCGAGGTCGCCCAGCATCTGGGTGCACACGGGCCCGGGCATCCGGGCGGAGAGGTCGAGGACGCGGATCCCTTCGAGGGGCAGGGGCATGGCGGCGCTTCTCCTTTCTCAGCGGGGCAGGTTGTACTTCTCGAGCTTGCGGTAGAGGGTGCTCCGGGCCATCTGCATCCTGCGGGCGATCTCCTGCTTCGGGATGCCGGAGCGCACCATCTTCTCGAGGATACGCCGCTCCACGTCGCGGGGCGATTCCGCCCGCGTCGGAAGCTCCGCGCGGGACGGGCCGTGCCGGACCTCCGAGGGGATCAGGTCCGCGGTCAGCTCATCGGTGTGCACGATGTTCATCATCCGCTCGATGACGTTCTGCAGCTCCCGGACGTTTCCCGGCCAGGCGTAGCCCATGAATTTCTCCAGGACCCGCCCGTCCACGCGGACCAGCTTCTTCCCCATGGTGTCGCAGAGCTTGCGGACGAAGCCGTCGACCAGCAGCGGGATGTCTTCCGGCCGGTCCCGCAACGGCACCATGTGGATCGTGAAGACGTTGAAGCGGTAGTAGAGATCCTCCCGGAAGCGGCCCTTGCGGACCTCCTCCTTGAGGTTCTTGTTCGTCGCCGCGATGATCCGCACGTCCACGGACGTGACCCGGGAGCCCCCGATGCGCGTGATCGACTTGTCCTCGATGACCCGCAGCAGGGCCGCCTGCAGCTCCAGCGGCATCTCGGCGATTTCGTCGAGGAAGATCGTCCCGCCGTCGGCCAGCTCGAACTTTCCCTGGTTGCCGCCCCGTCTCGAGCCCGTGAATGCGCCCTCGGAGTAGCCGAACAGTTCGCTGGCGATCAGGTCCCGCGGGATGGCGGCGCAGTTGATGGCCACGTAGGGCCCGGCGCTGCGTCCGCTCTCGTTGTGGATAGCCTGGGCGAAGACGTCCTTCCCCGTCCCGCTCTCGCCGAGCAGCAGGACGTTGGAGTTGCTCTGGGAGACCCTCTTCGCCTGGTTCACCGTCTCGAGGAACGCGGCGTTGACGCCGCAGACGTCGTCGAAGGAGAACTTGGCCTTGGCCCCGATCATCCGGGTGACCAGCGTGCGGGCGCGCTTGATCTCGTTGAGGATGATCAGCCGGCCGATCACGCGCCGGTCCTCCGTGCGGATGGGGTTGCAGGTGAGCGTGTAGTCCACCGCGTGGCCGTCGCGCATGACGATGCGGGCCTCCACGTCCGTGAGCGTCGCGTTGTGCCGGATCAGGTTGAACAGCGCCGTGTTGTGTTCCCCCATGACGTCGTGGAGGCTCCGGCCGGCGAGCTTCGCCGTGCCCAAGCCGATGATCTTCTCGGCGTTCTCGTTGACCATCGTGATCCGGTACAGGGTGTCGATGGCGATGAGGGCCTCCGGGATGGAAGCGAGGACCGTCCTCTGGTAGCCGTCGGCGATGCGGCACTCCGAGAGAGCCTTGCGGACCCTCATGTCGTTCTCGATGGCGTAGGCGGCGGCGGCGACCATGCCCAGCGTGTGCGGGTTGGCGTTGAGGTAGGGGCCCGTCATGTCGATCACGCCGATGAGGTCCCCGTCGGGGTCGTGGATCGGGGCTCCCGAACAGGTCCACTTGTGGGAGTTGATGCAGTAGTGCTCCGTGGCGAAGACCTGCACGGGCCGGTCCATCTTGAGGACCGTGCCGCAGCCGTTCGTACCCGCCTCCTCCTCGCTCCAGCAGGCCCCCGGGACGAAATTGCCCTTCCGGATGCGCTCGACCACGTCGGCATCGCCGATGACCTCGAGCAGGAAGCCCTGCTCGTCGAAGAGGGCGACGACGAAGCCCGAGCCCCGGACGAAGCCGTAGAGGTTCTGCATGAAGGGCCGGCTGATCTCGATGAGCTCGGCGTTGCGTTCCAGGAGCTCGCCCAGTGCCTTCGCGTCCAGGACGGTGTCGACCCGCGTCGTGTAGGGGTTGACGTTGGACTCCTGGCAGCGTCTCCACGACTCGTGGATGACGTCGGGCACGACGAGCGGGTTGTCGAAGGGCTGGCTGTTGATGAACCGCTTCCACTCCCGCAGCACCTGGTCGAATCGTTCCCTGTAATTTTCCTGCATGGCGCCCGCCTTTCGATTGTGTCCCGTGAGTGTCCCGAAAATGAATCGAAATGGGACATTTGTATCGAAATGGGACAAAAGGATAAAGACACAGGCCGACAGGAAAAGCAAGAAATTTTTATATATTCATTAATTCTATGCACTTATGTTCATGTCGTTTTCTGGCACACTGCGTGCTCTCAAGGCGTGAAAGGGAACGAAAGAGGGGGCGGGGGCTGCGATTGCGTCACCCCGTCCGAAAGGGAGGGCGAGACATGCTGAGGAGCAAGGAACAGTACCGGGAACGGCTGTTCGGGATGCGGCCCAACATCTATATAGGCGGGGAGAAGGTCGGCCGCGACGACCATCGCCTGATTCCGGGAATCAACGTCCTCGACGTCACCTATGAGCTGGCTCTCGATCCGAAGTGGAAAGGGCTGATGACCGTTCACTCTCCTCTCATCGGCGAGGAGATCAACCGGTTCGCTCACTTGCCCCGGCATCCCTACGACCTGATGCAGAAGCAGAAGATGATCCGCCTGGCGGCGCGGCGCGTCGGCGGCTGCATCCACCGGTGCATGGGGCACGATGCGATCAACGCGCTGGCCATCTGCACGAAGGAGATCGACGAGGCGAA
>JALOPC010000128.1 GCA_025454095.1 Syntrophales bacterium
AGGGCCAGGCCGCCGTCCTCGGTGTCGGTGGCCAGCAGCATCCCGCGGCTCTCGACGCCCATGAGCTTCGTGGGCTTGAGGTTCACGACGACCACGATGTTGCGTCCCACCATCTCCTCGGGCTTGTAGTTCTGCAGGATGCCCGCCACGATGGTGCGCACCTCGCCGCAGTCGATCCTGAGCTTCATGAGCTTCGCCGACTTGGGCACGGCCTCGGCCTCGAGGACCTTCGCCACGCGCAGGTCGATCTTCCCGAAGTCGTCCCAGGTGATCTCGGGGAGCATCTCGAATTTCTTCGCCGGCGCCTCTTCCTCCTTCTTGTACTCCACCCTCGGAAAGAGGGCCTCGCCGCGCGCGACCGTGAGGCCGGGCTTGATCCCGCCCCAGCTGCGGATGTCGTCGAACTTGAATTCCCTCACATCCGAAAGCCCGATCTGGTCGAGGATCTTGCGCGCCGTGTCGGGCATGAAGGGGTAAACGAAGTAGGCCGTCAGCCGCAGGGACTCCATGAGGTTGTAGATGACCGTCCCGAGGCGGCCGCTCTTCGCGGGGTCCTTGGCGAGCGTCCAGGGCTCGTTCTCCACGATGTACTTGTTGGCGACGTTGATGAACTCCCAGACGGAGATGAGCACCTTGTGGAAGGTCAGCTCCCGGAAAAACTGCTCCACCTCGGCGAGGCTCTTGGCCGCCGCGTCGGTCAGCTTCCGGTCCGTCTCCTCTGCAGCCGCGGGCGCGGGGACCTTCCCCGCGAAGTACTTCACGTCCATGGCGACGATGCGGCTCACGAGGTTTCCCAGGTCGTTGGCCAGATCCGAGTTGATCCGCTGCACGAGGGCCTCCTCGCTGAAGCTCGAGTCGAGCCCGAAGACCATGTCGCGCAGCAGGAAGTAGCGGAAGGCATCGAGGCCGTACTTGTCCTTGAGATCGAGCGGGCGCACCACGTTGCCCAGGCTCTTGGACATCTTGCTGGCGTCCACGTTCCAGTAGCCGTGGACGTTGAGGTTCCTGTAGGGCCCGATCCCGGCGGACTTGAGCATCGTGGGCCAGTAAATACCGTGGGGCTTGACGATGTCCTTGGCGATGAGGTGCTCCGAGGCGGCCCAGTACTTCTTGAAGTCCTTGCCGTCGGGGTAGCCGATGCCCGTGACGTAATTGATGAGCGCGTCGAACCAGACGTAGGTGACGTAGTTGGAGTCCCAGGGGATCTCGATGCCCCAGGTCAGGCGCGTCTTGGGCCGCGAGATGCAGAGATCCTCCAGGGGCTGCTGCAGGAAGGCGAGCACCTCGTTGCGGTAGCGCTCGGGCCGGATGAAGTCGGGGTTGTCGTGGATGTACTGGATGAGCCACTGCTGGTACTTGCTCATCCGGAAGAAGTAGTTGCTCTCCTTGCGGAACTCGGGGATGGTCTGGTGGTCGGGGCACTTGCCGTCGACGAGCTCCGTCTCGGTGTAGAAACGCTCGCAGCCCACGCAGTAGTGCCCGCCGTACTCGCCGAAGTAGATGTCGCCCGCGTCGTAGACTTTTTGCAGGATGTATTGGACCGTCCTGACGTGGTTCTCGTCGGTCGTCCGGATGAAGTAGTCGTTGGTGACGGCCAGCTGCGGCCAGAGGGTCCGGAACTGGTCGCTGATGCGGTCGGTGAAGGCCTTGGGCGTCTCGTTGTTCTTCCGCGCCGCCTCGGCGATCTTGTCGCCGTGCTCGTCGGTGCCGGTCATGAAGAAGACATCGTACCCCGACATCCGGTAGAAGCGGGCCATGACGTCGCCCACGATCGTCGTGTAGGCATGCCCGATGTGGGGCGAGGCGTTGACGTAGTAGATGGGCGTGGTGACGTAAAAGACGTTCTCGGACACGGCTTGAGTCTCCTTTCGTTGCCCCACCCGGATCCCCCCGGGGAGGGATCGGGATGCAGTCATCGGTTCCAGGAATCGGTGGTCGGGACGTGCCCCCGACAGGGGGCGGCGGATCGAGGCAGGGGGTCTCAGCGCTGTCCCCTGCCCCCGTTTCTCGGGCCTCTGGGCGGCGGCCCTTCGGCTGCCGGGCCCTGCAAGGGCTGGGGTTCTCTGAGGTCCTTGATCTCGACCTCGACTTCCTTCCCCTCCTCGGTGTAGACGGCCAGGGTGCCTTTGAGGATGTTCTGGCGGATCACCTTGCCCGATCCCCCCTGGGCGATCCCGACCCGCTTGCCGCACTTGGGCATCCCGCGCTTCATGTCCAGGTACGATTCGTACTCGAAGGCCAGGCAGCACATCAAGCGGCCGCACAACCCCGATATCTTCTCCGGGTTGAGCGGCATGTTCTGCTCCTTGGCCATCTTCACGGACACGCGGTCGAGGTTGTAGAGGAAGTTGGTGCAGCAGATCTTCTGGCCGCAGACCCCGAGCCCGCCGAAAATCCGGGATTCGTTGCGGGCCCCGATCTGGCGCAGTTCGATCCGCGTCTTGAACTTCTGGACAAGGTCCTTGACCAGCTCGCGGAAATCCACGCGGTTCTCGGCGGTGAAGAAAAAGATAAGCTTGCTGCGGTCGAAGAGGCACTCCACGCCGATGAGTTTCATGGGGAGGCTGCGCTCCCGGATGCGGCCGAAGCAGAAATCCCGCGCGTCGCGCTCGAGCTTCCGGTTCTGCTCGAGTGCGCGCAGGTCCTCGTCGGTGCACTTGCGGACGATGTTCCGGATGTCCGTCGGCAGCAGGTGCAGCGGGACGGCCTTGCTGTCCGACGCCACAATCCCCACGCAAAGCCCGTTTTCCGCGTTGACGATGACCGCGTCGTTCTTTTTCAGGGTTTCGTCCGGGGTCTGGAAGTTGAGTACCCGCCCCTCCTTCTCCGCCCGAACGGCTACGATGTGTCTCACGTCGTTTTCACCTTCCCGGCCCGGCAGCCCGGGGGCCGCGGCGGGAATCCTCAACGAAATTGGCCTTGTCGGCAAACAATGTAAAGACCATCGTCTCCAAAGTCAATGGTTTATTCGCGTTGCGCTCGATGGCCTCGGCGGCGTTGCGGATCGCCCGGAAGGCCCCCAGGAGCGACGCGCCGCTCATCGCGGGGGCAAGGCGGCCGATGTCGGCGGCCCGATCGTGGTTGATGAGCGCCCCGGTACGGCCCGTTTCCCGGAAGACGAGCAGGTCCCGGTACCAGACCTTCAGGATGTCGAGGGCCTCGAGGATATCCTCCTTCTCCCCGGCCAGACGCCCCGCCAGGGCGAGGCAGCTCATCGGGTCGAGGCTCCCCTTCGCAACCCTCTCCAGGATACCGTCCCGCAGGGCGATGTAGTCGCCCCGGTGCAGATTGAGGGCCCGCCCGATGCTCCCCCCGGACGACGAGGCCAGGATCAGGGCTTTCTCGGGGGCGATGGCGTGCTCCCGTTCGAGGAAGGAGGCGATCACATCCCGCGGCACGGGGTTGAAGCGCAGGCGGTGGCACCTCGACAGGATCGTCATGGGCAGCAGGTGAGGGCGCGACGAGACGAGGACGAAGACGTTGACGGCCGACGGCTCCTCGAGGGTCTTGAGCAGCGAGTTGGCGGAAGTGATGTTCATGCGCTCGGCGTCGTCGAGGATCACGACGCGCCGTGCCCCCTCGAGGGGACGGAAGCGCATCCGCTCCTGCAGCTCCTTGATGTCGGCCACCTTGATGAACTGCCCCTCGGGCTCGATCACGATGACATCCGGGTGGTTGCCCCCGTCGATCTTGCGGCAGGATGCGCAGGCATCGCAGGCGTCGGCGCCCCCCGTTTCACAGTTGAGGGCCTTTGCAAACACGAGCGCCGTGGTGCGCTTGCCGACACCCTCGGCACCGAAGAAGAGGAAGGCGTGGGGCACTCGGCGCTTCTCGACGGCACGCTTCAGGACGTCGATGGGGCCTTGCTGTCCGTAGAGTTTCGAAAACGACATGGGTCAACCCCCCAGGAACGCCGAGAGAACGGATTGAACCTCCCGCCGGGTGGGCTCGATGCCCGCTGAGGCGTCGACGACCTTCAGCCGGCCCGGCTCCTGTCGGGCGATGGCGAGGTAGCCCTCGCGGATGCGGCGGTGGAAATCGAGGTGCTCCCGTTCGAAGCGGTCCTCGCGGAGATTGCTCTCGCGGCCGGCGATGCGCCGGAAGGCCCTTTCGAGACCCGCTTCGACAGGCAGATCGAACAGGATGGTGAGGTGGGGCACAAGCCCCCGCGAGGCAAAGCGGCAGATCTCGCGCACGGGCTCCTGGGGAAGGCCCCGTCCGTAGGCCTGATAGGCGATCGTGGCATCGGAGAATCGATCGCAGAGGACGATCTTCCCCGCTTCCAGCGCGGGAAGGATCACGGCGTCGGTGTGCTGCGCCCGGGCCGCGGCGAAGAGAAAAACCTCGGCCTCGCCCGAAATGTCGAAGCCGCCGCGGTTGAGCAGCAGCTCGCGGATCCGGTCCCCCAGCGGCGTGCCGCCGGGCTCCTGGGTCACGACGACCGGGAGGCCCCGCTCCCGCAGGAATTCCCCCGCGAGCCGGATCTGGGTCGTTTTTCCGGACCCTTCGACGCCCTCAAAGGTGATGAACCATCCCGCCATGACCGATCGGCATTCCTCTCAGGACGAACCGGGTTCTCCTTCCCGCCGGGGTTGCGGCCGCAAAAAAGAAAGAGGGGAGCGGGTGCCCTTCCCCTCGTCTCACAATGGCCGGCACGGCGGGACTATTCCTCGTCGCCGGGGCTGATCGCCTCGACGGGGCACACATCCGCACAGGCCCCGCAGTTGGTGCAAAGGTTTGGGTCGATGACGTACTTCTCGTCGCCCTCGCTGATCGCCTCGACGGGGCACTCTTCCTCGCAGCTCCCGCAGGCGATGCACTCATCGCTGATGACGTAGGCCATTTCCAGAAACTCCTTCGTGAAATATTCGCTTGCCGGGTTGCGGGCCGCCGTCCTACACGGACTCGACAGCCTTCACGTCCGGAACGTTCATTTTCAGGAACCGCTCGATCCCCATCTTCAACGTCATCTGGGACATGGGGCAGCCGTGGCAGCGGCCCGTGAGCTTCACCTTCACGATCCCGTCCTCGGTCACATCCACCAGTTCCACATCCCCCCCGTCACGCTGGAGGTTGGGCCGGACCTGGTCGAGCGCCGCCTGGACTTTCTCTTTCATCATGACACTCCTGGCGTCGTGCCGGGTTCAGGGCCCCGCGTTGGGGGTCCCGGGAATACCCGGAGCACGTCTTTTAACATCTAATATAACCACGATCGGATCCGTGTCTATCGAATCCGTCTTTTCTTCCCCTGGAGCCTGGACCCCGCGATGCTTCGCCCCTAGTGCGGCATCCGGTCGACCATCTTGCGGACCATGGAGGACCCCGCGACGCTTCGCCCCTAGTGCGGCATCCGGTCGACCATCTTGCGGACCATGGACCGCCCCAGGCTGGTCAGCTCCGGCTTCAGGAACCGGTATTCTTCCGTGACCTGGTGGCCGACCTTCCACATGGTTTTCCCCGACTTCGTGTCCACGAGCCGCAGGGAGATGCCCACGCGGGCGATCTTGTCGCCGCCGAGCATCGTGTACTCCCACACGTCCACGGTGGGAATGAGGACGGCTTCGATCCCGCAGAGCTCGGCGATCACCTTGCAGAGTTCAGGGTCCGAGTAGTTCAGCTCCCGGAGCTTCGCAAGATAGACGTCGACCGATTTGCGGAGTTCCTCGTTCGCCTCGATCCGCTTGCGGATCTCCTCGCCGCCGATCACCGTCGTGTACCATTTCGTCCCGACCAGGACCTCGGTGATGATGCTGTCGAACTTCCCCTGGGCGTCCTTGTAGATGCCCACGTCGGCGGGCAGCACCCCGATGTTTTTCGGGTGAAAGTCCTTCGCCTCCTCGGCCGTCTGGATGAACCGCAACCCCTCGCAACCGGCAAGAAGCCAGACGAAAAAAACGCTTGCGGCAACCAGGACCGCTGCGGAATTCCTTTTCACGGTGCCCCCTGTCCTCACGCAAGCAGCCGCAGGGCGACAAGCCAGCCGACCGTACATAACCCCGCGAGAACATAGTTGGTTTCAAGCAGTCCGTTGATCACGGCCGCGGAAAGCGCCGTTTTTCTATCACAAAGCTCGAAACAAATCCACATGTAATATACGCAGGGAAAGAGCGTGAAACTGAGCGATGTCGTCCACTTGAGGGGGTAGGACAGCACGAGCAGCAGCGCCAGAAGGAAGGAAATCCCATCGAGGAGTTTCCGGGTCCTGTTCTCGCCGATGACGACGGGGATGGTCTCTCGACCCAGCAGCCGGTCGCTCTGGATCTCGATGAGGTCCGACAGGGACGACCGCACGAAGACGATCGAGAAGATGAAGAGGGCCGCCACGATCATGTCCTCCGAGATATCGAGCGGCCAGCCCACGTAGGGGATGACGGCGATGACCAGGGCCCACGCGGAGGCCATGAATAAATTCTTGGTGCCCGGCAGGTCCCGGAGCCTTCGGAAGCGCCATCCCGAGGGGAAAATGCGCAGGTTGTACAGGGCTCCCACGATGGAAATGCAGGAAAGCATGAGCCAGGGCACGAAGCCGATCAGGTACGCAATCCCCAGGGAGAGAAGCATGCAGAGAAACGCGGCGACGACATAGACCCGGGCGTGCCTGGCATAGGCCTCTTCCCGGAAGGTCCCCCGCAGGCCGCTCACCTCCCGGTCGACGAAACGGTTGAGGGTGTGAACGGAAAACACGTAGGAGGATGCCATGAGGAGCTGCAGGATGCTGAAGGAGACCCCCTGGAGGTATTGGGCCGCGAGGGCGAGGCAGGCCGCGCCGAGGGCCGCGTAGATATCGGTGCGCACGGA
>JALOPC010000129.1 GCA_025454095.1 Syntrophales bacterium
CCGGGATCGCACTGGGGGTGGACCGGATGGCGATGCTCTTCACCGGTGCGTCCTCGATCGACGAGGTTGTCGCCTTCACGCCCGAAGAGCTCTGAATTCGACCGAGCCGTTCCTTTCGTTCCTTCGTCTTTCGTCCCGTTTCAGGCGGAACGTCCCGGCATCCCCGCCACATGGCGTCGCCCCGGGTAATTACGCATCTTGATTTTTCGCGCATTCTCCTTTATAAAAAAGGAAAAGACGATACAGGCTCATGGGTTCGGAAGCTTCGCCGCTTCCGGAGGTCATCTGGATGGTCGGGCCGCCATCCGATCGAAACGATCGGGTGGCGGTTTTTTTATGAGCAAGAGGTCCTAGAAGGAGGTGAGCGATGGGATTTTTCGACAAGGTATTCGGCGGCAAGGCCGCAGGGGGTTCCGCTCCGGGGCCCCGGGGAGATTTCAGGACGCTGGACGTACCGGAGAAGGGTTTCAGCATCGCCGTACCGCAGGACTGGACCCTGGTCGAGGGCCCTGCCGGGCTCGAAGCGCACCCGAAGGAGTGCGGACGGGTAGCCGATCCCGCATCAGGCCGGGAGATCAGCAGCCCCGGGGTCCTGGTGACCCTGTCGGACGTCCCCGATCCTCGCCAGAACGCGGTCAAGGAAACCATCAAGGCCCGGTCGACGTCAATGGCCGGTCACCGCATGGTGAAGCACATGGCCGGAGACGTCAGGAACGCCGATTTCGGCATCGTCTACGAGTACCAGTACGGACCCGGTGATGCCCCGGTCCGGGCCCTGGGGGCCGTGGCCCAGAAAAAAAACAGGCTCTTCACCGTCGCGGCCGTTGGAACGGCACAGGATTTCGAGAAAAGCCGCAGCACCCTCGAAGCCGTCATCGCGAGCTTCAAACTGTTCTGATTCGAAGGAACGCTTGATGGGACCGGGCGGCGACGTCCGGTCCCTTTTCCATTTTCCCGCCGGGGATCGGAAAGACCCATTTCCCATCTCCACGATTTGATTGAAATATTCGTTTTTTCTTCTTCCATCCGACTCTTCCCTCTTACACCGTGCCGTTTTGCCGTTTTTTTCACATTTCATAGAACCGGGTTTAACGTTTCGTTAAAATGACAGCCTGCCCTCGCAGGGTCACAGGGCAGAGAGGTCGCCAACGAAATCGATATTTATGAATCATGTCGGCTAGTTATATTTTTTTCGCAGGGGCGGCCTTTTCATGGCACGCTCTTTTCAATACTCAAAGGCAACCATCGGCAATCAATAAATTGAAATAATAAAAAAACATTCGGAGGAGACATCATGAAAAAGACGCTTTCGACACTCATTCTGGCGGGTATCGTCGTTCTGATCACGGGGACCTTCTGCTTTGCCGAATACGCCGCAGCGGGCGTGGAGAACTTCCCCTACTTCCACCTCGGGTGCCTGATCGTCGGCGGTATGATCATCGTCTCCCTGAAGCAGAAGTACGAGAAGATCTACCTCGGCGAGGCGGCCGGCAGCTTCGCCATGTACGCCATCCTGGTGGCCCTGTTTACGGCCCCCGTGGCGGAAGGCCTGAAGAATCTGCTCGGATAGAACCCGCGACGAGGGGATGCAGCGGAGGACTCCCTTCACCAAGGACCTGACAACAAATCGAATTCGGAAGGGGAGCAACAGAGAGGCCGCCCGGTAAGCCGGGCGGCCTCTTTCATTTTCCCTTCTTCCTCGATCCTCGTTCCTCGGGCCTCGCGCCTATTGAGTCGTTTTCGACTCAATCGTCCACGTTGTCCCCGTCTTGGAGTCCTTCAGCACAACGTCCTTCGCCGCCAGCGCATCCCGGATTTCATCGGCCCGCTTCCAGTTCTTTCCCGTGCGGGCCTGGAGACGCTCCTCGATCAGGGCCTCGATCTCGTCGACCTGCAGCCCCCTCTTCTGCGCCTCCCTCAACCGATCCTTCTCGAAGTAGACATCGGGATCCTCCATCAGGATGCCCAGTACGCCGCCCACCTCGCGGAACGCCCGCTCCGCCTCGTTGAGGACAAAGAGGCCCGGCTGGGCCGCCTTGAACCCGTCGGTCACAAAGGCGTTCACCTGCCGGGCGGCGTCAAAGATGTAGCCCATCGCCCGGGCCGTGTTGAAGTCGTCGTCCATGGCCTCCCTGAAACGCTCCGGCAGGGCCCGAACCCGTTCCAGGAGCGCCTTCTCCTTTTCCGGCAGCTGCCCCTCCCCGACATCGACGGCGGTGAGAGCCGGGTCGGCGGCAAAGAGGTCGCGGATCTTCTTGAGGGTCCCGTAGAGCCGGTTCATCGCAAAGCGGGCCTCGTTCAGGGCCTCCTGGGAGAAATCCAGGGGGCTGCGGTAGTGACCCTGCAGGACGAAGAACCGCACGACCTCGGGGTGGTGGACGTTCAGGATGTCCCGGATGGTGATGAAGTTCCCCAGCGACTTGGACATCTTCTCGTGGTCCACCTTGATGAACCCGTTGTGGAGCCAGTACTTCGCAAAGGATTTCCCCGAAGCACCCTCGGACTGGGCAATCTCGTTTTCGTGGTGCGGGAAGACCAGGTCCTCTCCGCCCCCGTGGATGTCGAAGGACTCGCCGAGAAAGCGGGCGCTCATGACGGAGCATTCGATATGCCAGCCCGGCCGCCCTTTCCCCCAGGGGCTCTCCCACCAGGGCTCCCCTTCCTTGCTCGCCTTCCAGAGGGCGAAATCGAGAGGGTCTCTTTTCGCCTCGCCCGGGGCGATGCGGGCCCCCGACATCATCTCGTCGAGGTTGCGGCCCGAGAGCTTCCCGTAATTCTTGAAACTCTTGACGGAGAAGTAGACGTCGCCGCCGGGTGCGGCGTAAGCCAGGCCGTTGCCGATGAGCCGGTTGATCAGTTCGATCATGCCCGGGATGTGCTCCGTGGCCCGGGGCGTGACGGTGGGTCGCTCGACGCCGAGCCGGCCCATGTCGTCGTCGTGCTCGGCGATGTAGCGCTCCGAGATCTCGCGGAACCCCACGCCCTCCTTGTTGGCCTTCGCGATGATCTTGTCGTCCACGTCGGTGAAGTTCTTGACGTAGGTGACCTTGTAGCCCCGGTAGCGCAGGTACCGGGTGATGACGTCGAAGTTGATGGCGGAGCGCGCATGGCCGATGTGGCAGGTGTCGTAGACCGTGACCCCGCAGGCATAGATCCCCACTTCGCCCTGCTTCATGGGGACGAAGTCCTCCTTCTGTCGAGTCAGGGTGTTGTAGAGACGAAGCGCCATGGCCAGCCCTCCCGTGCGGAAAACGTATCGATGGTGGTTGTGTTCCTTCCCGCCAGCGGCTACGGGAAGAGGGCGATCATGTCCAGGGCCGTGTCTTCGCGCAGGCCGCACATGAGGTTCATGTTCTGGACGGCCTGGCCCGAAGCCCCTTTCACGAGGTTGTCGATGGCCGACAGGATGATGACCCGGTTCGTCCGCTCATCCACGGCGAGGCCGATGTGGCAGAAATTGGTGCCCTTCACGGAAGAGACGTTCGGGTAGTTTCCCCGGTTCAAAACCCGGACGAAGGGCTCGTTGCCGTAGACGTTTCTATATAGTTCAATCAGCTCGGCCGTGGAAAGCGTTTTTTTCAGACTTGCGTAAACGGTGCTGAGGATGCCGCGGTTGAGCGGCAGCAGGTGCGGCGTGAAGGAGATCTTGACCTCCTGGCCCGCCAGCACGCTGAGCTCCTGCTCGATTTCCGGGCTGTGCCGGTGCCCGTTGACCTTGTAGGCCTTGAACCCCTCGTCGACTTCGCAGAACAGCGAGCCGATGACGGGGTCCCGGCCCGCGCCGCTCACCCCCGACTTGGAGTCGACGATGATGGTTGACGGGTCGATGACCCTCTCCCGCAGGGCGGGCGCCAGCGCCAGGATGGCGCTCGTCACGTAGCAGCCGGGGTTGGCCACGAGATCCGCCTTTTTCACCTCTTCCCGGTAGAGCTCCGGAAGCCCGTATACGGCCCGCTTCATGAGCTCGGGGGCCGTGTGCTTGTGGTACCACGTCGCGAAGACATCGAGATCCCGCAGCCGGAAATCGGCCGAAAGGTCGATCACCTTCTTTCCCGCGGCGACGAAGGCCGGCGCGACGGCCATGGCTTCGCCGTGCGGGGTGGCCATGAAGATCACGTCGGCCATTCCGGCCAGTTCCTCGGGAGAGGCGTCGATGAAGCGGATGTCCGTGAGGCCTTCGAACAGGGGGTAGGTGTCCGAAAGGGGCTGCCCCTTGAACTTTCGAGACGTGAGCCCCGTGACCTGCACGCCGGGGTGGCGCAGCAGAATCCGCATCAGCTCGAGTCCCGTGTACCCGCTGCCGCCGTAGATGCCGACCCGAATCATGTTGCCGTCCCTCCACATAAAAAAGGGGGTTCCGAGAACCCCCTGGTCGTTTCGCTTAGCGCTTCGAGAACTGGAACCGCTTCCGGGCCCCGGGCTGGCCGTATTTCTTGCGTTCCTTCATGCGCGAGTCCCGCGTGAGGAAGCCCGCTTTTTTCAGAACCGGCCGAAGCTCCGCGTCGAACTCGCAGAGGGCCTTGGAAATGCCGTGCTTGACGGCATCGGCCTGGCCTGCGATCCCGCCGCCGTCCACGTTGACGTAGAAGTCGAACTTGCCCATCTGGTTGGTGATCTCCAGGGGCTGCTGGATGATCTTCTTGAGGACGTCCCGGGTGAAGTAATCGTCGAAATTCCGGCTGTTGACGGTGAAGGCGCCGGAGCCTTCCTTCATCCAGACCCGGGCGATCGCCGTCTTCCTCTTTCCCGTTGCATAAATCCGCTTGTCGGTCATAGCCACTGCTCCATCTCCGGTCGGTCTTACAGTTCTAACAGGTGGGGCTTCTGCGCTTCGTGGGGATGCTTGTCGCCGGCGTAGATCTTCAGCTTGCGCAGCTGCTGTCGGCCCAGCGAGTTCTTGGGGAGCATGCCCTGCACGGCGCGCCGGATCAACTCCCCGGGCTTCTTGGCCAAAAGCTTTCCGGCAGGCCATCCCTTGATCCCGCCCGGGTAGCCCGAGTGATGATAGTAGACCTTGTCGGCGAGCTTCCTGCCCGTCAGCGCGATCTTCTCGGCATTGATGACCACCACAAAGTCCCCGGCGTCGGCATGGGGCGTGAAGATGGCCTTGTGCTTCCCGCGGAGGCGGTGAGCGATCTCCCGGGCGAGCCGGCCCAGAACCTTTCCCTGCGCGTCGACGAGAAACCAGTCGCGGTCGACGGCGTCCTTCTTAGCCATATATGTACTCATAGGCGCACCACTCTGGTGAAATTCGAAAACGTGAGGATAGGCGACTCGGCGCTTTTTGTCAAGAAAAAAAGAGGAAAA
>JALOPC010000130.1 GCA_025454095.1 Syntrophales bacterium
TTCCCCTGCCGGCACCGGGACGGCCGCGACATCTTGTGCTACGTCAGCACGTCGCGCATCGGCGAGACCCTCCAGGAGAAGGGCATCGTCGCCACCTACGAGGACATCACCGAGCGAAAGCGCGCCGAGGCGGACCTGAAGGAAAGCGAACAGCGCCTCCGCCGCATCATCGGCGGCTCGCCCATCGCCGCATTCGTCATCGGCCGGGACCACCGCGTGCTCTACTGGAACCGGGCCCTGGAGGAGTTGAGCGGGATCCGCGGAGCCGACGTGATCGGAACGGACGGGCAATGGCGGGCCTTCTATCCCGAGAAGCGCCCCTGCCTGGCCGATTTGCTCGTCGACCAGGCCTTCGACTCCATACCCGCGTGGTACTCGAACTGCTACAGCCCCTCGAAGCTCATCGAGGAGGCCTACGAGGCAACGGATTACTTCCCCTACCTGGGCAACGGGGGCAAATGGCTGCGGTTCACGGCGGCCGTCATTCGGGACTCCGCGGGCAACCGGGTCGGCGCGATGGAAACGCTGGAGGATGTGACGGAGCGGAGGAACGCCGAGGAAGCGCTGAAGGGCAGCGAGGAGAGGCTCCGGGCCATCCTGGAGGGGTCGCCCACACCCACGTTCGTCATCGATCGCGACCACCGGGTAATCGGGTGGAACCGGGCGCTCGAGGAGATGACGGGCGTTCGAAGCGGCGACGTGATCGGCACGGAGAGTCACTCGAAGGCGCTCTACGGCGAAGACCGGCCCACCGTCGCGGACCTGCTCGTCGACGGGGCAGCCGATCTGGCCGGCGCGATCCGGAAATGGTACGGTCCGACCCTGCGGCGCTCGGGGCTGCTCGACGAGGCCTACGAGGCCACCGGCCCCCTGGCGTTCCCCGGCAGGCAGGAGAAGTGGATCCACTTCACCTCGGCGGCCGTGCGCGACAGCAGGGGAGACATGGTCGGCGCCGTGGAGACCATGACGGACATCTCGCCGCTCAAGAAGGCCGAAGAGGAGCTGAAGCTCACCGTCGAAAAACTCCGGAAGGCCACGGCGGGGATCATCCGGGCCATCGACCGGATCGTCGAGACGCGCGATCCCTACACGGCGGGCCACCAGCACCAGGTGGCGCGCCTGGCCGAGGCCATCGCGCAGGAGAGGGGACTGCCTGCGGAGGCGGTCGAGGCGGTCTACGTGGCCGCCTCGATCCACGACCTCGGCAAGATCACCGTGCCCGCCGAGATCCTCAGCAAGCCGGGACACATCAGCGACATCGAGCGCGAGATCATCCGCACGCACCCGCAGGTGGGCTACGACATCCTCAAGACCATCGACTTCCCCTGGCCGATCGCGGAGATCGTGCTGCAGCACCACGAGAGGCTCGACGGCTCGGGGTATCCCCGCGGCCTGAAGGACGGTGAGATCCGGATCGAGGCCAGGATCATCGGCCTGGCCGACGTGGTGGAGTCGATGGGTTCCCACAGGCCCTATCGACCCACCCTGGGCATGGAACGAGCCCTTTCCGAGATCCGGAAGAACCGGGGCATCCTGTACGACCCCGGCGTCGTCGATGCCTGCCTCGCCCTGTTCGAGAACAACCGGTTCGCCTTCGAGGGGCCGCCCGGCGATCCGAACCGGTAGGAAACGGTTCGTCGAAAACAAAAACGGAAAGGAACCCTTCATCATGAAGCCCGTCGACACCTTCGCCGTGGAAGACCGCCACATGCCGCCCTTCTTCACGAAGATCCCCCTCTCCATCGAACGCGGCGAGGGGATCTACGTCTGGGACGAGTCCGGCAGGCGCTACATCGACTTCACCGCCGGGTGGGGGGTGACCTGCCTGGGGCACGCCCACCCCGCCATCGCCGGGGCCCTGGCCGAGCAGGGGCGAAAAATCCTGCAGAACCCCAACTCGGGGCTCACCTACTCCCCGGCCCGCGCACGGCTCATCGAGCTGCTCACGGGGATCCTGCCCGCGAACCTGACACGGGTCTTCTTTTCCAGCAGCGGCGCCGAGGCCAACGACGCCGTCATCAAGCTTGCCCGAAAGGCCACGGGACGGATGGACGTCGTCTCGACGGAGCAGAGTTTTCACGGCAGGACGATCAGCACGGCCTCGGCCACGGGACAGGCCAAGCACCGGGAGCGGTTCAACCCGCTCATGCCGAACTACCTCTTCGTCCCCTACGGCGACGCGGGGGCCATCGCCGAGGCGCTGGGCGAAAGCACGGCAGCCGTCATCCTCGAACCCATCCAGGGCGAGGGCGGGGTCAACGTGCCGCCCGACGGATACCTCCGGGAGGTCGAGGCGCTTTGCCGCAAGACGGGGGCCTACCTGATCGTCGATGAGGTGCAGACGGGCTTCTGCCGGACGGGCCCGCTCTTCGCCGTCACGGACCTGGGTATCCGGCCCGACTTCATGACCCTGGCCAAGGGGATCGCCGGGGGGTTCCCCTTCGGGGCCTTCGCCCTGACCGAGGAGGTGTCGGCGAAGCTCGAGAAGGGCGACCACGGCGGCACCTACTGCGGAAACCCCCTGGGCTGCGCCGTGGCTCATGCGGTGATCCGGCATCTCATCGACGAGAACATCGAACAGAACGTGAAGAGCGTCGGGGCCATGATCCACGAGCAGATGCTGCTGTGGCAGGAGCGCTTCCCCGCGATGATTGCCGACGTCCGGGGCCGGGGCCTGCTGCTGGCCATGGAGATGGCCGGCGCGGCCACGGCGGAGCGCGTCTTCGGCGAGACCCTGAAGCGGGGAATGATCCTCAACCTGATCCAGACGAAGGTCATCCGCCTCTGCCCGGCCCTCAACATCACGCCCGGCGAGGCCGAGGTGGCCCTGTCGATCCTGGACGAGGCCCTCGAGGCCGCCGCGAAAGGCTGAATGCGCGAACCCGCGGAGACGAAACGGCGGGAACCCCCTGGCGGGGACGGGAGGAACACGAAAAGAACCATGAAACTCAACTTCGCGAAAACCAACGGACCCTTCGACGACATGATCGAGAATCTGATCCGGACTGCCGAAGGAATCGGACGGCCGGAACTCGTCCGCGAAATGATCATCGCCTCGCTCAAAGCCGGGCAGGAGGCCGACGAGGGCGCAGACCTCAAGCTCATGAACTCGACGCTTAAGGAAATGCGTTTCACCGCGAAAGTCTTCAGCCCCTACCGCAACGTGCGCAAGGTGACGGTCTTCGGCTCGGCGCGTACCCTGCCCGACGACCCGATGTACGAGATGGCCCGGCTATTCGGGAGACGGCTCGCCGAGGCCGGTTACATGGTCATCACCGGCGGCGGCGGCGGCATCATGCAGGCCGTCAACCAGGGCGCCGGTCACGAGCACTCCTTCGGGGTGAACATCCGCCTGCCCTTCGAGGAGAAGCCGAACCCCGTGATCGAGGGAAACCCGCGATCCATCAACTACAAGTATTTTTTCAACCGCAAGGTCGCCTTCCTGAAGGAATCAGACGCGGTGGCGCTCTTCCCGGGCGGCTTCGGAACGCTCGACGAGGCGATGGAGACGCTCACCCTGGTGCAGACCGGGAAGCGAAACCCCATGCCGCTCGTGCTCGTGGAAACCCCGGACTCGTCCTACTGGAGCCACGTGGTCCGGTTCCTCGAAGAAGAGCTCCTGTCGCACAACTACATCTGCCCGTCGGATTTTGCCCTGTTCGAGAGGGTCTTGTCCGCGGAGGAAGCCGTGGACAAAATCCGGCGGTTTTACCGCCGCTACCACAGCCTGCGCTACGTGCGCGGCCAGCTCGTGATCCGGCTCGCCTCCCCGCTCGACGACGGCGCCGTCGCGGCGCTGGAGGAGCGATTCCGCGACCTCCTGCTTCCCGGGGGGCGCATCGCGCCCTCGGGGGCGCTGGACGAGGAACGGGAGGACGCCGACGAGGTGGCCCTCCCCCGGCTCGCAATCGATTTCAACCGGAGGGACTTCGGCAGGCTCCGGAGCCTGATCGACGCGATCAACGATTTCTGACCCGCATGGCACGGAGAGACCCATGGGCCCGGTGAAATTCCAGGACAACACCTTCCGCGACGGCCACCAGTCCGTTTTCGCGACCCGGATGACCACGGAGGACATGATCCCCATCGCCGAGAAGATGGACGAGGTCGGGTTCTGGGCCGTGGAGGTCTGGGGGGGCGCGACGTTCGACACGATGCACCGCTTCCTGAACGAGGACCCCTGGGAGAGGCCGCGCGTCCTGAAGCGCTACATGAAGAAAACCCCCTTCGCCATGCTGCTGCGCGGCCAGAACCTCGTCGGCTACCGGCATTACGCCGACGACGTCGTCCGGGCCTTTGTCGACCGGGCCTGCGCGATCGGGATCGACGTCTTCCGCGTCTTCGACGCGCTCAACGACCTGCGCAACATCGAGACCGGCGCCGCCCGCATCCGGGCCAACGGCAAGCACTTCGAAGGCGCCGTCGTCTACTCGCTGACGCAGCGGCACCTGGGCGGCGAGGTCTTCAACCTCCCCTACTACGTGTCGAAAGCCCGGGCCCTGGAGGAGATGGGCGCCGACTCGATCTGCATCAAGGACATGGCGGGCATCCTGGCGCCCTATGACGCGTACGCCCTTTTTACCGAGCTGAAGAAATCCGTCGGCGTCCCCCTGCACCTCCACACCCACTACACCAGCGGCATGGCGTCGATGACCTGCCTGAAGGCCATCGAGGCCGGCGTGGACATCGTGGACACCTGTGTCGCCCCCTACGCCATGCGGACGTCGATGCCGCCCGTGGAGCCTCTGCTGCTCGCCCTGGAGGGCACCGAGCGCGACCCGGCCGTCGAGATGGGCCGGCTCCTGGAGATCGGGCACTACCTGGAGTCCCTGGCGCCCCGGTACGAGAAGC
Source organism: Syntrophales bacterium (assembly GCA_025454095.1). Lineage (GTDB taxonomy): Bacteria > Desulfobacterota > Syntrophia > Syntrophales > UBA2192 > UBA2192. The sequence continues at coordinate 4,852 of JALOPC010000130.1, forward strand.
ACCTGGCGTCCAACAGCCTGTCCCTGATCGACGAGAGCGTGATCGCCCACCAGATCCCCGGCGGGATGACCTCCAACCTCGTCAGCCAGCTCAAGGAAATGAACGCCCTGGACCGTCTCCCGGACGTGCAGCGGGAGATCCAGGCGGTTCGCCGGGAGGCGGGGATGCCGCCGCTGGTGACCCCCACCTCCCAGATCGTCGGCTCCCAGGCCGTCATGAATGTGATGGCGGGCCGGTACCGGACGATCAGCAACCAGTTCCGCGACCTGCTGTTCGGCCTCTACGGGAAGACGCCCGCCGCGGTCGACCCGAAGGTCCGCGAGATCGCCCTGCGCGGCTACGACCAGGGGGTCTGGATCACGGACCGGCCGGCCAACCACCTCAAGCCGGAGATGGAGGCGGCGCG
>JALOPC010000006.1 GCA_025454095.1 Syntrophales bacterium
GAATACCAGAAGAAGCATGTATCGCCGGAAGAAGCCGTCCGGGTGGTCCGCTCGGGGGACTGGGTGGAATACGGTCAGTTCGCCGTCTCGACCGTCGTGCTCGACAAGGCCCTCGCGGCCCGCAAGGACGAGCTTCGGGACGTGAAGATCCGGGCCACGACCCGGGCCGTCGGGATCCCCGAGACGGTCAAGGTCGACCCGACGACGGAGCACTTCGCCTATCACAACCTCCACTTCAGCGGCAACGACCGCAAGGCCCACGACCAGGGTCTGTGCTGGTTCGTTCCCATCCTCTACCACGAGGTGCCGCGCTACTACCGGGAGAACTGCGAATTGGACGTTGCCATGATGCCCGTGGCGCCCATGGACCGCAACGGCTACTTCAACTTCAGTCTCTCGAACTCCCACGCCCGCGCCATCTGCGACAAGGCGAAGACGATCATCGTCGAGGTCAACCCGAGACTCCCCGTGTGCCTCGGCGGCCGCGAGGAGAACATCCACATCTCCGAGGTGGACCTCATCGTGGAGAGCGACTGGAAGGTGCCGGAACTTCCTTCCGCCTCGCCCAGCGAGGTGGACCGGGAAATCGCCTCGCTCATCGTCGGCGAGCTGCGGGACGGCTGCTGCATCCAGCTGGGCATCGGCGGGATGCCCAACGCCGTGGGCTCCATGATCGCCCAGTCGGACCTGAAGGACCTGGGCATTCACACGGAGATGTTCTGCGACTCCATGATGGAGATGGCCCTGGCGGGCCGGGTGACGGGCAGCCGCAAGATGACGGATCGCGGCAAGATCGCCTACACGTTCTGCCTCGGTTCGAAGGCCTGCTACGACTTCCTGGACCGCAACCCGATGTGCGCGTCCTACCCCGTGAACTATACGAACGACCCCTTCGTCATCGCCCAGAACGACAACTTCATCGCCATCAACAACTGCGTGGAGATCGACCTCTTCGGGCAGGTCTGTTCGGAATCGTCGGGGACGCGGCACATCAGCGGCACGGGCGGCCAGGTGGATTTCACCTACGGCGCCTACCGCTCGAAGGGCGGCAAGGCGTTCCTCTGCATGAGCTCCACCTTCGAAAAGAAGGGAACGGTTGTTTCCCGGATCAAGCCCCTGCTCACGGAAGGGGCTATCGTGACGGACCCGCGGGCGATGGTGTCCTACGTCGTGACGGAGTACGGGATCGTGAATCTGAAGGGCAAGTCCACCTGGGAACGGGCCGAGGCCCTGATCTCGATCGCTCACCCCGACTTCCGGGACGAACTCGCCCGCGAGGCGGAAAGGATGGGAATCTGGCGGCGCTCCAACCGCGCTCGCACCGAGACGGCCACGGTCGTTGCATTTCGTCGCTGACCCTGCCCGTAACGGCCCGCATCGGTCGGACCGTTGCGCCTCCTCTCAACGGGGTCGGCGTTTCGTCAGGGTACCCGCATCCCTTTTCGGATGGGACACCACCTCCCTCCGTCCTGCCGGAAAGGGATGCGGCCATGCCCTGGACGTTCCGCGAATGCCCGACAGGCGTATCGCAACGGAGAGGGTCTTATAAAAGGGGCCGGGCCTCGTGCCCGCCCCTGCCCTCCCTGTGCCGCGCGCCGGGTCACGTCCCGCAGATCACGGAAATCTCGATTGCCGCATCCCGGGGCAGACGGGCGACCTGGACCGTTTCCCGGGCAGGCGGCGTCGCGGGGAAATAGCGCCCGTAGATCGCGTTGAATGCCGCGAAATCGTTCATGTCCTTCAGGAACACCGTCGATTTCAGAACGTTCTCCAGCGTCATGCCGGCCGCCCCGACGATGGCCTTGAGATTTTCCAGGACCTGGACGGCCTGCGCCTCGATGCCCGCGCCGGCCAATTCCCCCGTTGTCGGGTCCATCCCGAGTGTTCCCGACACGAACAGCAGGTTCCCGAGCCTGACGGCCTGCGAATAGGGCCCGATCGCCGCGGGAGCCCCGGCGGTTGTCACGATGGTTTTCATGTCGCGTTCCTCCTTTTCCGATACGGTTCGCCGACTATACCACGGAACGATTTGCGCATTCACAGAAAACCATACGGGCGTGACGTTCCAATTTTCTGTTGACACTCCCTGTCTTTCCTTATAAAAAAACGAAGATTTATCCGCCGGAGGTCAAATCATGAAAAAGCTCGCCCTGCTCGTTGCCGTCATCGCGGTTCTCGCGTTTGCGGCCGCCCCGTCCGCCCGGGCCGCCGAAACCATCAAGATCGGGGCCGCCTTCGCCCTGTCGGGAAGCATCGCCGTCTACGGCGAGGGCTTCAAGAAGTGCATCGACCTTGCCGTCGAGGAGATCAACGCCAAGGGCGGCATCAAGGGCAAGAAGATCGAGATCGTCTACGAGGACAACAAGAGCAACCCGAAAGACTGCGTCACGGCCGTCCGCAAGCTGATCACCGTGGACAAGGTTCCCGTGATCTTCGGGCCTGCCGGCAGCTCCAATTTCATGGCCACGGCCCCCGTCGCCCAGGAAAACAAGGTCGTGCTGATTTCGGCCCAGGGCGCCGCCGTGGGCCTGACCAAGGCGGGCGAGTACATCTTCCGGGTCTTCCCCTCCGACACCCTGCAGGGCCCCCACCTGGCGAAGCTCGCCATGAGCAAGGGCTACAAGAAGGTGCCCGTCATGTACGTCAACAACGACTGGGGCCTGGGGCTGAAGAACGCCTTCGTGGACGCCTACAAGAAAATGGGCGGCACGGTGACGGACATCATCGCCTACGACGAGAAAAAGACGGACTACCGCACGGAGCTTCTCCGCGCGAGCAAAGGCAACCCCCCGGCCATCGTCAACCTGACCTACATCAACGAGGGCGCCGTGCAGTTCAAGCAGGCCTTCGAGATGGGCATCAAGACGCAGTGGCTCTGCGGCTCCGCCGCGAGGGCCCCCAAGATGGTCGAGCTGGCCGGCAAGGCCGCCGAGGGCGTCATCGGCACGTACCCCTCGGTCCCGCAGAACACCAAGCAGTACCAGGCCTTCAAGGAAGCGTACAAGAAGAAATACGGCGACGACAAGATCCCCATCTTCGGCGACTACAACTACGACATGGTCTACGTGACGGCCCGGGCGATCGAGAGGGGCGGCTACACGGCCGACGGCATCCGCAAGGCGCTGCCCCAGGCCGCGAAGGGCTTCAAGGGCGTGACGGGCGACAAGACGTTCGACAGCGAACGGAGCCCGAAATTCGCCGAGTACGGCATCTGGGTCGTCAAGGACGGCAAGATCGAAGACTACAAGAAATAAACGGGACATCGACAAACATAGGATTGCGCAGGAGGGTTCCGGCCGTCGTTTCGGCCGGAACCTCCTTTTTTTCATATGGATTCCATCAGCTACTATCTCCAGACCGTCCTCAACGGCATCCTCGCGGGCTGCATCTACGCCCTGTTCGCCATGGGGCTCACCCTTATCTACGGGGTGCTGAACTTCGTGAACTTCGCCCACGGCGAGCTGATCATGTGGGGGGCCTACTTCCTGTTCCTGTTCATGGGCGAGCCCTTCGGGTTGCCCCTGTACGCCGCCATTTTCCCGGCCCTGGCACTCACGGGCTGCCTGGGGCTCGCGATGGACTACTCCGTGTTCCGGCCCATCCGCAGGGCCAACCGCCTGACGCTGCTCATCGCGGCGATGGGCCTCTCCGTCTTCCTGCGCAACGCGGCGCAGTTCTTCTGGGGCGCCGAGGTGAGAACCTACGGCCTCGAGGTGACGGCCGGGATGCGCTTCTTCGGCCTCTATATCACGGCTCCGCAGATGGCCATCATCGCCGTCACGCTCCTCTGCGTGGCCGCGGTCTACCTTCTCTTCTTCAAGTCGCGCCTCGGCAAGTCGATGCGGGCCCTCTCGGACAACCTCGATCTCGCGAGAATCTCGGGAATCGACACGAAACGGGCGATCCTGGCCGCCTGGGTCATCTCGGCGGTCCTGGCGGCCGTCGGGGGCATCCTGCTCGCGCTCGACACGAACCTCTCCCCCGAGATGGGCGTCATCAACCTGATCAAGGCCTTTGCCGCGACCCTCATCGGCGGCGTGGGGAATCTCTGGGGGGCGCTGCTGGGGGGGATGCTTATCGGCCTGGCGGAAAACCTGGGCGTGCTCTTCATCTCGCCCGGTTACAAGGACGCCGTCGCCTTCGTCATCATGGTGATCATCCTGCTGGCCCGGCCCTACGTGATCATCGGGGAAAGGAGCGACTGAGATGGACCTGCTTCTTCACCTCGCCATCGTCATCGCCATCTACGCCATCTTCGCGCTGAGCCTCAACGTGGAGGTGGGCTACACGGGCCTGTTCAACTTCGGCCACGTGGCCTTTTTCGCCATCGGGGCCTACACGTCGGCGCTGTTGACGCTGGCCGGCGCCCCCTTTTCCCTGGGTCTCCTGGCCGGTCTCGCCGCGGCGGGCCTCTGCGGGTACCTGCTCAGCATCCCCGCCCTCAAGCTCCAGGGGGACTACTTCGGAATCGCGACTCTGGGCTTCGGCGAGATCCTCCGGATGATCGTCAACAACGAGGTCTGGCTCACCAAGGGGCCCATGGGTCTTCCAGGCATCCCGCGGCCCGATCTTTTCGGCGTCGTCTTCGACACCCTGCCTGCCTACCTGGCCCTCTCGGGGGTCTTCGCACTCGTCACCTTCGCCATCCTGGCCTTCGTCGTTTTGAGCCCCTTCGGCCGTGCCCTGAAGGCCGTGCGCGACGACGAAACGGCGGCGGAGATTCTCGGCAAGAACGCCTTCCGGTTCAAGATCAAGTCCTTCGTCATCGGCTCCGTCTTCGCGGGATTGGCGGGTGTGCTCTGGGCCCACTACACGACCTTCATCGGTCCCGGCGACTTCACCCTCACGGAGACGATCCTCGTGCTGCTCATCGTCGTCATGGGAGGCAAGGGGACTTTTCTCGGGCCCGTGGTGGGTGCCGTCGCCCTGATCTTTTTCCAGGAGTCGGTGCGGTTCCTGCGCCTGCCGCCCGAGTGGACGCGGTTGCTGGGACCGCTGCAGCAGATGGTCTTCGGGCTTCTGCTCGTCGTCCTCATGGTCTTCCGCCCCGAAGGGATCATCCGTGAAAAGGGGGGCCGGCGCGGTGATTGAAATCCGCAACGTGACCAAGACCTTCGGCGGCACGCGCGCCGTCTCGGACTGCTCGATCAGCCTCGACGGCCTCGGCATCACCGGGCTCATCGGCCCCAACGGCAGCGGCAAGACGACCCTTTTCAACCTGATCACGGGGCTCCTCAAACCCGACAGCGGGGAGATCCGCTTTCTCGGAAACCGCATCGACGGCCGCCTGCCCCACGACATGGCGCAACTGGGCCTCATCCGAACCTTTCAGCTCTCGAGGGTCTTCCCCCGCATGACAGTGCTGGAGAACATGCTGCTGGCGCCGCAGGGGCAGACGGGGGAGCGCCTGCTGTCGCTGTGGTTGCGGCTGCCGAAGATCCGCAGCGAAGAGTCGGAAAACCGCGAGCAGGCCCTCGAGCTGCTCGACCTGCTTGGCCTGACGAAGCTGCACGACCAGTTTGCCGAGAACCTCTCCTACGGACAGCAGAAGCTTTTGGAGCTGGGCCGCGCCCTGATGGCCAAGCCGAGGATGATCCTCCTGGACGAACCGACGGCGGGGATCAACCCTACCCTCATCCGGACGATGATCGAGATGATCCTCACGATGCGGGAGCGGGGCCAGGTCTTCTTCATCATCGAGCACAACATGGATGTGGTCATCGAGGTCTGCGAGAAGGTCTTCGTCCTCGACCACGGGGAAAAGATCGCCGAGGGGCGTCCTGCGGACATCCAGAAAGACCCCCGCGTCATCGAGGCGTACCTGGGATGCTGAGACTGGAAGCGACAGACATCTACGCCGGCTACGGCAAGATCGAGGTCCTGCACGGGGCGTCCATCCGCGCGGCGGCGGGCGAGATCATCTGCATCATCGGGCCCAACGGCTCCGGGAAGTCGACGCTTCTCAAGACCGTCTTCGGCCTCATCAAGCCGACGAGGGGCACGGTCAGCTTCGACGGCAGGGACATCTCCCGGCTCGACCCCGAGCAGAAGGTGCCCCTCGGGATCGCCTTCATCCCCCAGGGGAGAAACGTCTTCCCGTCGCTGACGGTCCGGGAAAACCTCGAGATGGGCGGCACCGTCCTCGGCAGCGAGAAGGCCGTGCGCCTGGCCATCGAGGAGGCCGTCGAGACCTACCCCCTGCTGAAGAGGAAGATCCGGGACCGGGCCGGGAACCTCTCGGGCGGCGAGAAGCAGATCCTTTCGCTGGCTCGGGCCGATATGATCAAGCCGGGTCTCATCCTCATGGACGAGCCCTCTATCGGGCTGTCGCCGAAAATGATCGACGAGGTCTACCTCAAGATCCAGGAAATCAACCGCCGGGGCACCACTTTCGCCATCGTCGAGCAAAACGCCCGCAAGGCCCTTTCGATCGCGCACCGCGGGTACGTGCTGGACCTCGGTCAGACGCGCCTGGAGGACACGGGCGCGGGACTCCTGGACAACGAGGAAGTGAAAAAGCTCTACCTCGGCGGCTGAACGCCAGGGGTCAGGGTACAGGGTGAAGACAAGGATCCCCAATCATCTCAGCACGCCAACCTGCCCTATCGAAAATATTCCCAATTACCTGCCATCATGTTAAACTAACAGCACATTTGACCACTCGCATTCACGTCACCTCGACTGCGTGCAGACCCTTTCCTGATTCCGACCGGACAGACGGGATAGACCGAACAGACTGATTCGACCATCTTACAGGAGGATACCATGAAACCCATCGGACCCCTGATGTGGGAACATCGGCTGATCGAGCAGATGGTGGACCTGCTGCGCGGGGAGATCGACCGCATCACAAGCCGTAAGACAGTCAACGTGATCCTCGTCGAGCAGGCCGTCGATTTCTTTAAGACCTACGCCGACCGGACTCACCACGGCAAGGAAGAGGAGATTCTGTTCCGCGATCTTGCGAAGAAGAGGATGTCGCCGGAACATCGGACCGTGATGGAGGAACTCATCGGGGAGCACGTCCGCGGCCGAGAGCTGGTGCGCAAGCTCGTCGAGGCGAAAGACCTCTACGTCAACGGCTACGCCGAGGCGCTGCCGCACATCGCCCGGGAGCTCCAGGCGCTCGTCGAGTTCTACCCGGGGCACATCGAGAAGGAGGATAAACGCTTTTTCTTCCCCTGCCTCGCCTACTTCACGCAGGACGAACAGAAACGGATGCTCGAGGAGTTCCATGCCTTCGACCGGAACATGATCCACGAGAAGTACCGGCTGGTGGTGGAGAATTTCCTGGGGAAGAAAGTGAAGCGGCCGGCCCTGGCGGGCTGACGATCAGGCCGTATCCGATGTCCTTCGCTTGCCCACGGAGGCCAGGTAGACTGTGAACTCCTCCTTGCCGTCCACTTTCAGGAGCCGATCCATGGCCCCCTGATCGTAGGCGGCCACGGCGCAGGTCCCCGCGCCGATGGCCTCGCAGGCCAGGTAGAGGTTCTGACAGACGTGCCCCGCATCCAGGGCGATTACCTTGGCGGCGGCCAGGCTGTAGCGCCACTCCATCCGGTAGGGGACGGCCGTCCAGACAAAGGTCACCGCCGACTGCGCCGGGTAGGGCTGGCCGAAGATGGCTTCCACCACTTTCGACCCGATGCTCTCGTCGGCGCGCTCCAGGAGGAGTTGGTGCTCGATGGGAAGGTATCGGTACGTTCCCGCCAGCAGCCCCTTCACGCGAACCACGCACAGGTAGGTCTCGAGGGCGTGCCGGCACCCTGCGGAAGGCACCGTCCGGTAGGCGTGCCCCTCGTCCATCTTCGTCCGGATGCCCTGCGTCGCCCAGAGCAGGAAACTCAGCTCGTCCAGGGTCATTTCCTCCCGGGTGTAGACGCGACGGCTCTTGCGGTTCCGGATGGCCTTTGCCAGATCGACACCCGGGATGTCCCTCCATTTGCCGAACTTGGCCAGATCGATGCGGACGCCATCCGGCGGGTACGGTTTTTCGATGGGCGGCGCGGCCACTCCCCGGTTCTGGTCGGTCTCCGCAAAATCGATCTTCTTGCGGATGCTGTCCTTCAGGAAATACCGAAACTGTTCGATGAGCTTCCTCTCCATGATGTGTCCCTCTCAGCCTTTCATGGCTTTTGCGGATTGATGCCGACCGGCACGGAAGCAGGGGGCCTCGCGCCCGATCCGGAACGGAGGTCCTGCGGCGAAGAAGATCTACCGTGACCGGGGTGGACCGGCCGGCGCCTGGGCATTGCGGTTGCCCAGGGCATTGTCCAGATTGCGACGAGCCGGGGCGAAATCAGGCTTCAGCCACAGGGCCTGCCTGAAATGCCGGATGCCCTCCTCCCGGTTTCCCTGCATCAGCAGAGCCATCCCCAGGTAGTTGTGGGCCTCGGGATAATCCGGCCGGCTCTCCAGCGCGGAGTTGAACTGCACAATGGCTTCGGGGAGACGGCCCGCCGCCGCCAGGGCGATCCCGTAATTATACCGAATCCCTGCATTCGACGGCTCGAGTTCGACCGCACTTCGGTAGTAAGGGATTGCCTCTTCGGCCCGGCGTTCCGACATCATCAGGAGCCCCAAATTGTTGTAGGCGCTTGCATAACGAGGATTGATCCGGACGGCTTCCCTGTAATGGAGAAGGGCTTCGTCCTTCCGGCCCGTCGACGAATAATAATTCGCCAGGTTGAAGTGGCCGCCCGACGTGTTCGGGTTGATCCGGAGCGCCTCGCGGTAGTGCTCCGCGGCTTCGCTGCCCTTCCCCGCGCGGTTCAGGGCAACACCCAGATTGAGATGGGCCAGGCTATTCTGCTCCGTCACGCGCAGGGCATGCTCGAACAGCGTGATGCTGTTTCGCCAGTAGGATAACTGGTTCCACGTTGCCACGGTCAGGCCTGCGAAAACGATCCCGGTGACAGCCGCCAGGATTTTCCTTCCCGAGGCGTGACGGCCGGCAAGTTCCCCAATCCCCCAGACGACAGCGATGAACAGCCCGATGTGCGGCATATAGGTATACCGGTCGGCCATGGACTGCATGCCCACCTGGACGATCCCGATCACCGGAACCAGCGTCCCAAGATACCACAACCACCCTACGAGAACATAGGGAAAGCGTTTCCGAAAATGGACGGCAACGATGGTGATCGCACAGATCAGAGCGGCCGAACCCAGTACCTGCCAGGCGGGGAGGCTGGCCGGATAGGGATAAAAGACAGCCAGACCCTGCGGAAAGAAAGTCTTGATGAGGTAGGATGCGTAGGCGATCAGGGCATTGCCCATTCGCTTCATCAGGGGAATGTCGTCGAGGGGGCTCATCGCACCCCCCTTCTGCTGGGCATGGAAGGTCACGATCGAGGACAGGATCGTGAGAACGAACAGGGGGATCTTCTCCGTCACAAGCGCCCAGGGAACGGCAGCGTGGCTCTTCTTTCTCACCGGAGGGGCCGGGGGACCTTCCGCGGTTTGCTTTTTCTTCTGTTTCTTCTTTTTCCCCGGGGATTCGCTGCCCGGCGCCGGCAGAGGATGCGGGACCGGCCTTTCCGATGCGAGATATCGGCCCAGGGGCCAGTAATCCAGCAGCAGCAGGACAAAGGGCAACGTGACGATCATGGGCTTGGAGAGCAGCCCGAGGGCAAATAAGGCGACGACCGGTATCATGCGGGCGATGCCGGGGCTTCGCGAGTAGACCCAATAGGCCCAGAGGGTCAGCAGCAGGAAGAACGTGCTGAGAACGTCCTTGCGCTCTGCCACCATGGCCACGGATTCCACGTGCAAAGGATGAAGGGCGAAGAGAAACGCCACGGCGGCGCTTTGCCACAGGGCCTGCGTCATCCGGTTCAGGACCAGGAAGACCAGCAGCGCATTGGCCACATGGAAGAGCAGATTGACAAGGAGATGGCCCGCCGCGTTCATGCCGAAGAGCTGACTGTCCAGCATGTGTGAAAGCCATGTGAGCGGGTGCCAGTTACTGGCATGGGTCGTGGTGAACGCCCAAGCCAGGCCGCCTGCCGTCAGGCCTCCCCTGACGTGGGGGTTCCTGGTGACGTACTGCTCGTCGTCCAAATTGATGAACTCGTGATCGCGGACCTGCCAGAACACGACAAGCGTGACCAGCGCAAGAACGAGCGGTATGAGGATTTTCCAATGCCGGGTGGTCATTCAATCAAACACGTTCGCTTTCTTTCCCTGTTTTCCGACCTCATTCCGGCCGCTCGCGCCGCTTCCCCGGGCCGGCTATTTCCTGCAGAGCGCCATGACCTCGCCGAACCCCTTGATGGAGTTGACGATGGTCTTGTCCTCCACGCAGTACGCGATCCGGAAGTAGCCGGGCGCGCCGAAGCCGCTCCCGGGAACGGTGAGAATGTTCTTCTTCTGCAGGGCCCGGACGAATTCCACGTCATCCGCAATGGGGGACTTCGGGAAGAGGTAAAAGGCCCCCTCGGGCTTCGTGAACTCGTAGCCGCAGGCGGCAAGTCCTTCGCAGAGAAGGTCCCGCTTGCGCTGGTACTCCGCCACGTTGACCTCCACGTCCAGGACCCGGGGCAGGACACGCTGGATGAAGGCCGGCGCGTTGACGAAGCCGAGCGTGCGGTTGCACATGACAAGCCCCCCCAGCAGCAGGTCGAGGCTGTCCGTCGCGGGGTTCACGGCGATGAACCCGATCCTCTCGCCGGGGACGGAGAGCGTCTTCGAGTAGGAGTTCGCGATCAGGCTGTGCCGGTAGGCCTTCAGCAGGCTCGGAACCGTTATTCCGTCGTAGACGATCTTGTCGTACGGTTCATCGGAGATGAGATGGATCGCCCGGTCGAATTTTTTCCCCTTGTCCTCCAGCAGGGACGCCAGGGCCCGGATCGACGTCTCGTCGTATACGCGGCCCGTGGGGTTGTTCGGCGTGTTGATGAGAACGGCTTTGGTTCTCTCCGTGATGGCCTCTGCGACGGCCCAGAGATCGAGGGAGAAGTCCTCCTTCGACTTGACCAGCCTGACGACCCCGTTGTGGTTGTCCACGTAGGACTGGTACTCGACGAAGTACGGGGCGGGGATGATGACCTCGTCGCCCGGGTCGAGAAGGGTCTTCAGGATCACGTTCAATGCCCCCGCGGCCCCGCAGGTCATGATCACGTGATCGGCGGAGAGCTTCACCCCGTGGTCCCGGCTCAGTTTCGACGCCACGGCGGCACGCGTTTCGGGGAATCCCGCATTGGGCATGTAGGCATGCACGCCCGGCCGTTCGTCTCTGGCCACCTCGAGGAGGGCTTTTTTCAGTTCAGGCGGAGGCGGCACGTTCGGGTTGCCCAGGCTGAAATCGAAGACGTTTTCAGCCCCGTGCTGCTGCTTGAGCCGGATCCCGTCCTCGAACATTTTCCGGATCCACGAGGACTTTGTGATCATCCCCTCGATCTTCTTCGATACCGCCATGGTTCCCTCCGTCGACGACTGGTTTTCACTGGCGAGACGTAGCACATCTGCCCGACGCACGTCAACAGGAGAGTCCCGAAACTGCTTGACATTTCAAAGCCCTTCTTCTAACATGCCGACCGGTTTGGAGGGGGGTGCGCGGTCGCCATGATCATCCAAAAGGCCGGCAAAATCGTCGAGGGTCTCTATGCGCTGGCGGACATCGATCTGCCCGCCTGGCTTGTCGCGGCTCCAACCCCTTCCCTCTTCGATGCCGGGATCACCTTCATGGGACCGTCCTACCTCCGCGAGATCCGGCAGACCCTCGGCGACGAGAAGCGTCTTCGCCGGGTCTTCATCACCCACGCCCACTTCGACCACGCCGGCACGGTCCCCTACCTCAAGCGCAGCATCCCCGGACTCGAGGTGGCCGCAAGCCGTCTTGCAGCCGACATCTTCAAGAAGCCCAATGCCGTCAACCTGATCCGGAGCCTCAGCAGGGATTACGAGGAGGAGCACAAGACGCTCTTCGGGAGCGAGAACGTGTTCTTCGACGGGCTCGAGGTGGATCGGATCCTCGAGGACGGCGAGACCGTCGATCTCGGGGCGGGATGGACCTTCCGGGTGATCGCCACGCCGGGCCACACCCGGGACGGCATTTCGTTCTACTTCCCGGGCATCAAGGCCCTCATCTGCGGAGAAGCCGCAGGGGTGCCCGACCGCAATTTCCGGATTCACCCGGAGTTCCTCGCCAGCTACCGGGACTACGTGGCCTCCCTCGAGAGACTTGCCGCTCTCGACGTGGAGATCATCATGCTGAGTCACCACTACGTGCTGACGGGTGAAGACGCCCGAGGATACCTGAAGAAATCCCTCGAGAGCACCTTCGCCTTTTCCGAGAGGATCCGGCAATACCTCGCAGACTCCGGAGGCATCCAGGAGAGCGTTGTCCAGCGGATTTTCAAGGAGGACCACCAGGACACAGGCGCTATCCAGCAGGCCGAAAGGCCCTACCTGATCAACCTTGCGGCCAAGGTGAAAGCCGTGGCCGAGAGCAGATAAGGGAGAGAGACGAACGATCATCACGAAAGGAGCAAGAGGTACATGAACATCCTGATATTCGGACCCAACGGCAGCGGCAAGGGGACCCAGGGCGCAATCGTCCAGAAGAAGTACGGCGTTCCCCACATCGAGACAGGCGTGATCTTCCGCGAGAACATCTCGAAGGGCACGGAACTCGGCAAGAAGGCGAAAGTGTTCATCGACAAGGGCGATCTCGTCCCCGACGACATCACCATTCCCATGATCCTGGACCGGCTCCAGGAGCCCGACTGCGCCAAGGGCTGGCTCCTCGACGGGTTCCCCCGCAACCTCGCCCAGGCCGAAGCCATGTGGAAGGCCCTGCAGGCCCGCAACATGAAGCTCGACTTCGTCGTCGAGATCCTGCTGGCCCGCGACATCGCCAAGAAGCGCATCATGGGCCGCAGGCTCTGCCCCGTCGACAACAACCACCCGAACAACATCTTCATCGACGCCATCAAGCCCGCCGAGAAGAACGGCAAGGTGGTGTGCCGGGTCTGCGGCGCCGAGAACCTCAAGACCCGAGCCGACGACCAGGACGAGGGCGCCATCGACAAGCGCCACGGCATCTACTACGACACCAAGACGGGCTCGCTTGCCGCCGTAAATTTCTTCAAGCAGCGCGTGAAGGTCATCGAAGTGGACGGCACCCCCGGCGTGAAAGAAGTCTCCGAGGACCTCATGAAAAAACTGGGTTGATTTTTCAGTCATTTCAATGTAAAAGCATAATCCTCCCGTCGGGATGGGTCTCGGCGGGAGGATTTTTTTATCCGCAAGGCCGCGTGAAACGGTTTTGCAAGGCTCGTTTGAAACGACTTTGCGAGAACGGTTCTTAACGAACCGGAACGGCCGCGGAGTCACATGTCTGAGCCCGCAGGGCGAGTTTGTGACGGAGCAGTGCAGGGAGTTTAGAACCGTCGCAAAGCGTTTTTGAGCCGGCAAAATTGTTACGCGCGGATTGGAATTGAGCATCTGACACTATGAAAAACATTCGCAACTTCAGCATCATCGCCCACATCGACCACGGCAAGTCGACCCTGGCCGACCGGCTCATCCAGCACACGGGAATGATCGAGGACCGCAACTTCCGCGACCAGATCCTCGACAACATGGACATCGAGCGCGAGCGGGGGATCACGATCAAGAGCCAGGCCGTCACCCTGCCCTACCGCGCAAAGGACGGCCAGGATTACATCCTCAACCTCATCGACACGCCGGGCCACGTGGATTTCACCTACGAAGTCTCGCGATCTCTGGCCTCCTGCGAGGGGGTGCTGCTGCTCATCGACGCCGCCCAGGGTGTCCAGGCCCAGACCATCGCCAACCTCTACCTGGCCATGGAGAACAACCTGGCCATCATCCCCGTGATCAACAAGATCGATCTTCTCACGGCGGATGTGGACCGGGTCCTCGAGCAGATCGACGCCGAGCTGGGGCTCGACCCCTTCAGTCACATCAAGTGCTCGGCCAAGCAGGGGATCGGCATCGAGGAGGTTCTCGAAGCCATCGTCGAGCGGGTGCCGCCTCCCGACGGCTACCCTGAAAAACCGCTCTCGGCCCTCATCTTCGACGCCCAGTACGATTCGTTCCGGGGCACCGTCATCCACTGCCGGGTCTTCGACGGCGAAGTCAGGCCCGGAGACATCATCCGGTTCATGATCGGCGGCACCACCTACAAGGTGGAGGATGTCGGGCTCTTCGCCCTCACCCGCGTCAAGAAGGACAAGCTGTCGGCCGGAGAGGTCGGTTACATCATCGCCGGGGTCAAGACGGTTGCCGACGTGCAGATCGGCGACACGATCACCCACAACGACCGTCCCGCGGCAGAACCGCTCCCGGGTTTCAAGGAGATCAAGCCCGTTGTCTTCTCCTCCATCTACCCCATCTCCTCGGAGGACTACGAAGACCTGACGGTCGCGCTGGAAAAGTACAAGCTCAACGACGCCGCCCTGGTCTATACGAAGGACTCCTCCGTCGCCCTCGGCCTGGGGTTCCGCTGCGGGTTCCTGGGGCTTCTGCACCTGGAAATCGTCCAGGAGCGACTCGAGCGGGAGTTCGACCAGTCCATCATCCTCTCCGTGCCCAGCGTCCGCTACCGCTTCACCCTGAAGGACGGAAGCGTCGTTTGGGTGGACAACCCGTCCAACTACCCGGACCCCTCTTCGATCGAAAAGGCCGAGGAACCTTTCATCCGGGCCACCATGATCATGCCCGAGAAATACCTTGGCGCCGTCATGAAGCTCTGCACGGAGAAGCGCGGCGCCAACTCGACGATGAACTACCTGAGCCCCGGCCGCGTAGAGCTCATCTACGAGATGCCGCTTGCCGAGGTCCTCTTCGACTTCTACGACCGGTTCAAGACGGTGACCCAGGGCTACGGGTCATTCGACTACGACATCATCGACTACCGGGAAGGCAAGCTCGTGCTGCTTGACATCCTGGTCAACGGCGAAAAGGTGGATGCCCTCTCCCAGATCGTCCACCGCGACAATGCCCGCCAGCGCGGGGTTCACGCCTGCGACAAACTCAAGGACGAGATCCCGCGCCAGCAGTTCAAGATCGCGATCCAGGGCGCGATCGGCGGCGAGATCATCTCCCGCTCCACGATCAGCCCCTTCCGCAAGGATGTGACGGCCAAGTGCTACGGCGGCGACATCACGCGCAAGCGAAAGCTCCTGGAGAAGCAGAAGAAGGGCAAGAAGCGCATGAAGATGGTGGGAACGGTGAGCATCCCCCAGAGCGCCTTCCTGGCCGTCCTGCAGTCAGACAATGACTGAGAAAGGACGGAAGTTAGGAAGCTCTGAAGTGAAGAAGAGCGGAAAAAGAGAATGGATTCCATCCACGCCGCTCTTCCGATGCTCCGATCTTCCCTGCAATATACCCGGGACTGAGATAGCGATGCACGACGACAGGATCAGCACGAACGCAGGCTTATACATACACGTCCCGTTCTGCCGGTCGAAGTGCGCCTACTGCGATTTCTATTCGATCACGGATCACGCGCGCGTCGACGCCTTCCTCGAAGCCCTGTCGCGGGAGATGGAGCATCACCGGGGGTTCGCCCCGGCCTTCGACACGGTCTATGTCGGGGGGGGGACCCCCTCGTGCCTGACCGCGGACCGCCTGGCGGACATGCTTCGGCAACTTCGATCCGCCTTCCCGGTCGTTCCCGACGCGGAGACAACCGTAGAGGTCAACCCCGGAGACGTTGACACCGCCTACCTGCGCCGCCTGCGCGAAGCGGGTTTCAACCGGGTGAGCATCGGGGTGCAGTCCTTCGACGACGGCATCCTGGCCACCCTGGGGAGGCGACACAACGCCCGTGAAGGCCTCGACGCGATCGAGTCGGCACGGAGGGCCGGATTCGACAAAGCACCTGTCCTGCTACGAGCTGACCCTAGAGCGGGGCACTCCCCTGCAGCGTAGGGTCGAGGCGGGGCAATTGACCCCCGCCGGAGAGGACGAGGCCTTCGGCTATTTCTCGACAACGTCGGAATTCCTCGAGGAACGGGGATACGTCCACTACGAGGTCTCCAATTTCGCCCGCACGGAGGCCCTGATCTCCCGTCACAACCACAAGTACTGGGATCACACGCCCTACCTCGGCCTGGGACCGGCGCTTCGGATGGAAGCCCTCTACTTCGGGTTCCGGACAAAGCGGGGGATCCACGGCCCCGCGTTCAGGGATCGATACGGGCTCGATCTGTTCCGCACGGAAGAAGCTGCCCTTCGCGGCATGTTCGACGAAGGGCTGATCCGGCTCGACGGGGATGCACTATGCCCGACCCGGCGCGGCCTGGCCCTGGCGGACCGGCTGTGCCTGCTGTAATATTTTCAAGGAATTGCTTGATTCCTGCCGAAGAATGTGAGAATAAATAACGCTTCGGAATCGGCAGGATAACCCGCACGAGGTGAGATATGGGCAGTGTTGTCAAGAAGAGAAGGAAAAAGATCAGCAAGCACAAGTACCGCAAACGCCTGAAGGCCAACCGCCATAAGAAGCGTTAACGCCTTCGGGGAATCCCCGCGGCCCGTCCGCGGGGCTCCCCGTTGCTGCATCCCGCCGAAACGAAAGGCCCTGTGAGTCGAAAGGCAGCGGCGTGACAGACGGTCCATGAAGCGATCGCCCAGGCGACCGTGCACCGGCACCGGCCGGGCCATGCCGCCGCGCGGCGTCCGGCCGATGCGATCGGGATTGGGTCCATGGTGATCACGCCCCGCGATACAGTCATTCTTTCCGTAGTCGCCGCCCTCTTCGCATTCCGGCTTCTCACGATCAGCGTCATCCAGCTGGCCCCCGACGAAGCGTACTACTGGTACTGGGGCCTCCACCCGTCGCTGGCGTACTCCGATCACCCCCCCATGGTCGCCTGGGTGATGGCGTTCTTCACGGCTCTGGGCGGCAACACGGAATTCTTTGTCCGCCTTGGCGGGTTTCTCCTCTCCGCGTCGGCCCTGTTCTTCCTCTGGGACACCGCCCGGACTCTCTTCCCGTCCCTTCGCGAACTCGCGGGCGATGTTCTTCTCGCCTTCAACGTGACACTGCTCTTCCCGGCCGGCTGCATCATCCAGACACCCGACACGCCCATGCTCTTTTTCTGGGCGGCAGCGGCATGGTGCGGAAGCCGCATCGTAACGGGCGGCCCGGGCCGGTGGTGGTACGGCTGGGGAACGGCGCTCGGCCTGGGGCTTCTGAGCAAGTACACCATGATCCTGCTCGTCCCCTGCACCTTCGGGTTCCTGCTGTTCTGCCCCTCGCTTCGGCACTGGCTCACCCGGAAAGAACCCTGGCTCGGCCTCGTCATCGCCCTGGGACTCTTCTCGCCCGTCCTGTACTGGAATGGGCAGCACGAATGGCTCTCCTTCACGTACCAGCTCAGGCAGGGATTTTCGCCGAAGCAGAAGGCCGTCCCCCTGAAGCTCCTGGAATATCTCGGCGGCCAGGCAGGCGTCGTCACTCCGATTCTCTTTCTCGCCTTTGTCGCCTACAGCGTGACGGCGGTGCGTCACTGCATCAGAAAGGAGCACCCGGGCTTTCTCTATCTCCTCATGATGTCATGGCCCGTTCTGGCCTTTTTCGGGTTTTCCACGGTCATGGGCAAGGTTGCCGAGGCAAACTGGCCTGCGCCGGCCTATATCGCCGGATTCATTCTCGCCGGCGCCGTCTTTCACGCAGAATACGCATCCCGGCCTCTGCACCGGCGCGTGCTCGCCGCAGGCCTCGTCCTCGGCCTCCTGGCGGGCCTCGTGGTCCAGGCGCACCTGACGAAGCCCTTCCTGCCGATCCCCCCCGGCAAAGACCAGACCCGGCAATTCCACGGATGGCGCGAACTGGGCGGGCAGATTTCCCGCATCACCGGCGAACGTCCCTCCGGGAACGGGTATATCCTGGTGTCGGACAAGGGGACAACCGCTGCCGAGGCCGTCTTCTACAGCGGGACACGCCTCACGGGGCTCGATCTCTTTCAGCCCGAGCGGTATGTCTTCCTGGGGGATCTCTCGACCTTGCGGGGCAGGGACGCCGTGCTGGTGCTCCACGGGGCAAACGAGGCGGGCCTGAAACGATACGAGGGCTATTTCGACTCCATCGAGCCCGCGGGGGCGCACGAGAGCCTGTTCCGCGGCGTGAAGATCGACGGCCTCAGCGTGAAACTCTTCGTCGCGCGGGGTTTCGCGGGAAGCTGGACACCCTCTTCGCGGCAGTACTGAGGGCCTGTTCCGACCCGAGAATGAAAGGACCCAGTGTATGAAACCCTGGTATGAAGAGTTGTTTGAAAACTACGGAATGAAATATGACCGTGAAAGCTTTGTGCAGGGAACGATCGGGGAATGTGACTTTATTGAAAAAGAAATCGGATGCGACAAAGCGGCAC